>CAVIPZ010000076.1:0-8711 GCA_963644715.1 bacterium
TGCCTGTCAAGCAAGCGCTCTAAACCAACTGAGCTAACAGATCAAATGTTAAAGAACCTCTTTTGCGGAGAGACTGGGATTCGAACCCAGGAGGCGCTTTTGGCACCTACACGCTCTCCAGGCGTGCGCCTTCGACCACTCGGCCATCTCTCCTTCCTTTCTTCAAGGAAACGGGTGCAAAGATACACTTTTTCCGTTATCCCGCTACCGCAAAAACGATATTGCTTCCTTTTTTTCTAATTCGCTGAAAACTGTCTGTAAATGAGACACTAACAGGGCAGAAAGCCGGTTGACGCGCTCTTTCCACACTTCGAGTGTCACGTCGAGGTTGTCAGAAACGACTTTGTATGACACATATTTTTTGCCATAATGTGCTGCAATGGAGAATAGGGCAGACGATTCCATATCGAAGCAGTCAACGGTGTGTCGCAAACTTTCAAGATATTCTCCCGTATATACAGCAGGAGAGACAAAACTGTCGGAAGAATAAAGGGTGGCTTTCTGCAAAGCAGACTCCGCCGACAGTCCGAAAGTGCAAGGAGTCATCTTGTCGGCATTGAATTTGGAACCGGCAGAGCGTATTTCCTGTATCGACAGCAATGTGCCAGGCATTATGTCGTATGCTCCCACGGAACCGATGTTGAGAACGGTGAAATCCTCCTCACGATGCTCGTCCATGAAAGAAAGCATACTTTGGGTTGCATTTTCACGCCCTATTCCGGTAAAGTTCACGCAGTCGCACAGGATGCCGACTTCGTCGGGCACAGCTGCAAAGAGTGCTATCTTCATCAGCGTCAGGCTTTTCTTGATCGGATGATGGCACCGGTTTTGGCTTTCCCGACCCTAATCATGTCAACTAGAGGTCTGTTGGCCGGGCAAGAGAAAGAGCAGCTGCCGCATTCGATGCAGTTCATGATGCCGAACTGCTCACAGTCATCGAAGCGTTTCAGGTTCGAATAGGCATACAGCATAAACGGCTGAAGTCCCATAGGGCAGGCAGAGACGCATCTGCCGCAGCGGATGCAAGGGCTTTCGGGCTTGCGTACGCTTTCTTTCTCGTTCATGAACAGCAGGCTTGACATGCCTTTCACCACATAGCCGTCAAGGTTGGAGATGGCCTTGCCCATCATAGGACCGCCGGAGATGATTTTCCCGGTGTCTTCTGGAATGCCCACGGCGTTCAGCACGTCGCGGACCGAGGTTCCAAGGCGCAGCCGGAATATCTTGCACTGCTCTTTCGGAATCGACTTTCCGGAAACGGTCGTGTAGGCTTGTACAATCGGTTTGTTTTTCTGCACGGCCTGGTAAAGCACATACATTGTCGTGATGTTGTTGACGATGCAGCCCACCGAGATGGGGAGCGCGCCGTTGGGGACGCTGCGTCCTGTGATGGCCTTGATGAGTTGTTTTTCAGCGCCTTGCGGATATTTGATTTTCAAGGGCTGTACTTCAATGTTCGTGTATTGTCTGGCTATTTTCAGCAATGTGGCAATGGCTTCGGGTTTGTTGTCCTCGATGCCGATGATGGCTTTGGAAGCCCCCGAGGCTATAAGGGCTATTTCGATGCCGATCATGCACTGTTCGGCCCGTTCCAGAATGACGCGGTTGTCGGTTGAAATGTAGGGTTCACATTCTGCCGCGTTCACAATCAGGTATTCGCACTTCTGTTCGGGTTTGAGCATATATTTGATATGGGTGGGGAAACATGCGCCGCCAAGTCCGACAATGCCGCGGTCTTTCATTCTGGCGATGATTTCCTCTTTGTTCAGCTTGATTTCGCGGATGATGTCCGGCGTGGTGTCAATGCTCTCGTCCCATTCGTCGCCCTCCCGGTCAATGACGATGGCCGGCTTCTTGTATCCGCTGATGTCGGCAATCATGTCGATGCGGTTCACGGTGCCGGAAATGGGCGCGTGGATGTTGGCGCACATGAAAGTCTGCGCTTCACCGATGAGTTGACCCACTTTCACCTTGTCGCCTTTTTTTACAATCGGCGTGGCGGGCGCCCCAAGGTGCTGTCCCATGAAAACCACGGCTTGGTCGGGGAGCGGGAAAGTCTCCACTTCTGCGGCGTGCGCGAACTTGTTGGATTCAGGATGGACGCCACCGAGGTGGAAAGTCTTGCGTTTCAGTTTCTTGACTATTTTAAGCTCGTTGGCGATGTCTGCTTCGAGTTCTTTGATGTTTGCTGATGCTATACGGTTCATGAATTGTCGGATTTAGATGGGTTAGGCTTGGGCTGTTTCTTGAGTGGGGTCTTTGGGTGCGGGGAAGTTGACGGCATGGATGGCTCCGGTAGGACATTCGGCCACGCACTTGCGGCAGGCCTTGCATTTGGTATAGTCGATGTAGGCCAGGTTGTCGGTCACGGTGATGGCCTCGAAAGGACAAGTCTTGGCGCACTTTCCGCATCCTATGCAGGCCGCAGTGCAGTTCTTGCGGGCCACAGCGCCTTTTTCCTTGTTGTTGCAGGCCACAAACACGCGGCGGTTGTTGCGTCCTTTGTCGCGGATCTCGAGGACACCGCGCGGGCAGGCTCTTGCGCAGGCCTTGCAGCCGATACAGCGTTCTTCATCTACTTCCGGGAGGTGCGTTTCGGGGCTGATGCGGATTGCGTCATACTGGCATGCGCCCACGCAGTCGCCGCAGCCGAGGCAGCCGAAAGGACAGCCGCCTTCTCCGGCAAACACAGTGTTGGCAAAGGCACACGACCCGGCAGAGTCGTAATGGGTCTTGGCAGGTGCGTTCTCGCAGGTGCCGTTGCAGCGCACAACGCATACCTGAGGGTTGCGGGCCTCCGCCTTGAGCCCTAATATTTCACCAATCTTGTCGTAGTTGCCGCCTGGACAATAGGCGATGTTCAGGTCCATGCTTTTCACCATGGCTTCCGCCATAGCCCGGCAGCCGGCAAAGCCGCAGCCGCCGCAGTTGGCGCCGGGAAGACATGTCTGCACTTCGTCAATGCGCGGATCTTCCTCTACCTTGAAGATTTTCGATACATAATGCAGAATCACTGCAGATATGAGCCCGATAAGGCCGATGATAATCGCTGCATAAAGAATGGTTGTTGTTGTCACTTTCTTCGGTTTAGTTGTACTTGTTGAAAATTAAGCGGCAAAAATAGGAAATTTATCAATAGGACGGGCACGGTTTTTCTGCGCTTTCCCCAGTTTAGTTTTGCCCCTTTCATTCCTCCAGTATGCAGCGTATGGAATAGGCATTGCCAACGCTCACCGCACTATGCCTGAACTCGTTGCAGTAATAGGACAGGTAGTGCATATATGGCAAGGTGTGGTTGTCTCCCGTCTTGTCGGCAGCCCAGAAATATGCGTCTCCAAGCAAGTTCTCGTAGCGTCTGGCAGCGCCGTTGTAGAAGCCTGACGGCAAGGCGGAGAATCCTGTGCTGTTGTGGCCGCCGCTGCCGTTAATCCAATACGCACCCGCACGCAGTGCCGCCGCGCCATGCCGGTACAGTTGCTCGTATTGTGCCGGTGTGGGCAGATGCCACCCTTCAGGACATGCTCCCTGTATATGGCCCGATGCCGTGTTGACGTTGACATTTGCAGCATCCGCTGCACTGTTCCAGTCGTAGAGAATCCCGAAGATGGAAACGGTTTCTGTTTCGCTGAACATTTCTGACTGATAGACAGAAGGGTTCGGGATGAGCCTGCCGTCGCTGTAGTGCGTAGAGCGCAGGTTCTGCTGCGTCCAGCACAGGCCGTCTATGCGCACTGCCGTGTAGGTGTTGCCGTCAAAGTCGATGGCATCCGGGCACGGGTGTTCAACCACATGCAGCACGACGCTGTCGCGCAGCGTGCCGCACCCCGCACCGTCGATGTCAATGTAGTAAGTGCCGGTGCAGCCAAGACTGTTCAACGGCAGCTCGGCATTCTGCGCATGGACCGAGAACCCGTCCGGTCCGTGCCAATGGTAGGATACGTCGCCGAGCGAAAGGCCGTACAGTTTGAATGTGTCGTTGAGCCCTAACGTGATCTCGTTGAGTTCGCGGTTTGTCCATCCTTTCCGCACTTTCTCCATATTACCGATGGTGAGGTCGGAGATGAAATGGGCTTGGCAGTTGTCTGACATTTCCACCGACACCCGTTGCGCATAACGCAGGGGCACATTGTCGAAAATGCCGGTGCTGTTTGTTCCTAAGATGCTGCCTGTTCCGCCGGGCGCGTCGTAAAGCGTGTAGAGGTAGGGGCGGACACCTTTTTTGCCTTTTGCACGCACAAATCCTGTGCGGTCATTCTCCGAACAGATGTGCCCGTAGAGATAGTCGAGTTCGATGGTGTTGCCTCCCCATTCGATGATGGTGTCCGTCACAAAGCATGGGTTGGATGGAAGCAGCGAGGATTTTCCTTTCGGGAGGGCGTACATGCCGATGCGGTAGAAGCCGGGCACTCCGGCGTAAAGCGTGTCGCCAAGTCGCGCTGCCGACGGGGTGTGGTAACACTGCTCGTCGGGAAAAACTTGGAAAAAGGTCTCCGCAGGTGCGCCGTCCAGCCGCAGCGCGCCTTTCACGGGGATGATTTTCAACTGTGTGCAGGCCGTGTCGAAGCGGTATTCGGCAGGCTCTTCAATCTCGGGCAGCGGACTGACCCGCTCCAAGACAAGCGTGTCGATGGTGTCGCATGCATGGGATATCTCCCAAGTGTAGGTGCCGTATGCGAGGTTGGTGTCGGAAAGCAGAATGCCCGGATATAAGTAGTAATTGTCCACTTTAAAGGTGTGTCTGCTGATCCGGGCGTGATTGTCGGCCCGTTCTTTGAACACTCTGAGCGTGTCTTGGTCGATATAGGCGGTGAAGTTGTACTTGTTGCCGTCAGGGCTGCCGATCAGCCTGACGGTGTCGCCCTCGTAGGAGTACTGAATCAGACCGTTCCAGGTGAGTCGGTTTGCATTGCCGAACTTTTGGAAAACGCCGATGCTGTGCATGGCTTCAGGGCATAATGTGTCGCTCTCCTCTTCACGGGCGTTCCATTCGTATTTGCGGTAGTAACCCGAAAAGTAGTAGTGCTGACGTTTGACATATTTAACGAGACGGCTTGTTAACGGCAGGTCGCCCGCATCGGTGATCTCTATGACGACGGTATCTTCGCCGAGATCTATGCCGTCGAGCAAGTTGTGAAACCAGTTGTAATTGGTGCCGCTCAGGATGCCCGAGGAAATGACGGTGTCGGCAGTGATGTTGACGGCCATGTATTTTAGCGGAAAGGATATGTAACTGTGTCGGTCTTCTTCCCAAAGGCGGCCTATGACACTGTCTGTATGACTGTAGGCCTGAGGCGACCTGCACCCGATGCTGTCTTCGGCCAGACAATTGTAGGTGGCATGCCAGCAAGAGATGCCGCAGGACAAGAGGTCGTAAGAGCTTTCGCTGTCCCGGTATCCACAGTGCAGGTATTCCCGAGAAGACGAATGCAGGTTCTCGGACCGTCTGTTCAAGGTGCCGTAATTGTTAGTTTGAGGATAGACGACAAACGGAAAGGAAAACAGCGTGTCTTCGCAGAACGGCTTCACTTGCAGGATGATTTTCTTGAAATAGAGTCCTCCGTAATCCGACACGCCGGTCACGGTGTCGTGGAAGAAAAGCGTGGCGGAACTGTTGTCCGGAAATGTTTTCCAAGGGGTGGTGTCTTGCGCTCCGCTGTAGGTCGGGTTGATGAAACGATAGGTGAAGGGCATGTCTTGCGGAGCGAGAAGCCGGTAGTAGTCGTCGGTGTGCTGGACGGTTTCGCTTTGGAGCACCGATCTTTTGAACGTGACGATATTGCGGCTTTGCGGGATGCCGGAACTGTTGCGGAGCAGGAATGTCTTGTCGTGAATGCCGTATTTCACTTTGGGGATGGTGAAGAAAAGCGCGGGCATATAGTAGCCGCATCCGTCATGGCAGAGCACCTTGTATGCGCCTGCGGGCAGGCTGTCGATGGTGTAATAGTCCCGGAAATCATAGCGGAGCGGGTCAACGCCTTGATGCTGGCGCGAATCGAAAGTTACGGTTTTCAGGAACAGCGTGTCCGTGCCGGAGATGGTCCAGATGTCGATGGTGTAAGGGAAAGTTCCGTCTTCGATTTTGATTTGCGCTTTCCCCGTCGGGCGGCAGGGCAGGGCGGGCACGATGCCGTAAGGCATCGCAGCAGAGAAGATGTTGTAGAGCATTCCGTTGGCCGGGACAACATAGTCGCTCGTCACGGCAACGTCTTCGAGGGTGTCTGACAGCACCATATAGGCATCTTCGCCCGGAAGTCCGGTAGGGCAGAGGGCAGATACAACTATACTATATGTGCCCGGTCGCAGGTGTGTGACGCAAGCGAGGCTGGTCTCCAAGACGGAATCGATGCCGGAGCGAGGGATGTAGCTGTAACGTACTTGCTCGAGGTGCAGGCCTGCGGTGTCGTGCAAGGTGCAGCATATTGCGCCGTCAGCCTGGCAGCGTGCCGGCGTGGCCGTGGCTTGGAGTCTGATTTTGGGTGATTCGAGCTGCGCCGACAAGGTGAAAGTCAATACGCACAGCAAAAAGAGCGGTAGGATTTCTTTTTTCATGTTCCGTGGTTCGTTAAGTGTTGTTTTGTTCCGTGGCGGATAAGCCGCCTCCGTCGGTTGTAATAGCGGCGCAAAAATACAAAAATAATTTAATCAATCAATACAAAAATTAAATATTGATAAAATTACAATTGCGGCAGAACCACGGCTGACTTGAAACGGAAAACGGAAAACGGAAAACAAAACACGCATTCAGGCTTTGGCGCGGCTGGTGGTGACCAGATAGACGCCGCAGATGATGAGCAGCAACGCCACGGGCTTGTTCCAGGTGAAAATGTCCTGCCCGAAGAATATGGCGACACAGGCGGTGACGACGGGCTGCAGGTTGCTGTACATGCTCACGGTAGTGGGGCGCAGGTAGCGCAGCGACACGGGCAGCAGGAAATAACTGACCACGGTGGCGAAGATGAGCACGGCAAAAAGGTTGAGGAATGCCGACACGGGCGCGCCGCCGCCGAACAAGACGCAGCCGTTCGCCGACAGCGACACAAGCGCGGGCGGCAGACAGATGAAAGAGCCGAACAGGAACATCCATTTCATCAGGGTGATAGGACTGTATTTTTTGGATATGCTGCGCGTGATGAGCAGATAGACGGCATAGAAAAGTATGTTGACGAAACAGAGCAGCAACCCGGCGGGCGATGCGTTGGCGTCATTGTTCCACGAGAAGACCACCATGACCAATGCGCCGGCGATGCCGACAGCCACGCCCAACGACTTGCGGGTGGATACGGGCTCTTTCAGGAAGAGGGCGGCCAGCAGCATGACCCATAGCGGACTGGTGGCGGAAATCAGCGACACATAGCACGGCGAGGTGTATTTGAACGCTTCGGCAAAGGCAATGAGCGTGCCCGAAAGCGATACCGCGCCCGCCACCAACAGCAGCATCTCTTTCTTGTCTGGTTTTTCATGACGGGCCAACGGCGACAAAAGCCAAAAAACCGCTGTGCCAAATAACATGCGCACAGCGGTAAAGACTTCCGGAGAGATGTACTCCGGTATGATGGCTTTAGAACAGTTCGGGTTGATGCCGAAGATGATGTAAACCGTCAACACGGCAAGATGCCCGATCCATTTTTTGTTCTCGAACAAGGGTTGCTATTTTTTCAGGGCAGCAATTTCCTTGATGGCGTTGATGCAGGTGTCAATCTCCTCTTCGGTGTTGAATGCACCGATGCTCAGACGGACGGTGCCGTCGATGGGCAGCGTGCCGAGACGTTCGTGTACTAATGGGGCGCACTGCAGACCGGTACGGCATGCAATGTCATAGTCCACATCCAGCATAGTGCCGACATCCAATGCGGCAAAGCCGCGAACGTTGAGCGACAGCACCGGGTTTTGGTTTTCAGTGGAAGTGGCGCAATAGACGGTGACGCCGTCGATGTCGCGCACGCCGTCGCGAAGACGCTTCCAAAGCTTCATCTCATGTGCGTGGATGTTTTCGATGCCTTTTTCGGTAATCCATTTCACGCCGCGGTAGAGTCCGCTGATGCCGAGCATGTTCATAGTGCCGGCCTCAAGACGGTATGGATACTCCTCCAGGTGGGTGCGGACTGCGGAGCGTACGCCCGTGCCGCCGAAGCGGGTCTGACGCACCTCAACGCCTTCGCATACATAAGAACCGCCGATGCCCGTGGGTCCCATCAGGCATTTGTGCCCCGTAAATGCGTAAGCATCAACACCATAATCCAGCATATTCATTTCCACCGCACCGGCGCCTTGGCTGCCATCTACGATGAAAGTCAAGCCGTTCTCTTTGCACACTTTCCCGATCTCTTTGATAGGCTGCACGGTTCCGATGACGTTGGAGCACTGGGTGCAGACGACAAGGTTGGTGTTGGGACGGATGGCTTTCCGGAAATCGTCAGGATCCACATAGCCGGCTTCGTCAAAAGGCAGGTAGGTGACTTCAATCATGCCCTGCTGCTCGAGGCAGTACAGGGGGCGAAGCACCGAGTTGTGCTCGAGCATAGTGGTGATGACATGGCCGCCTTGCCTTACAAGTCCTTGGATGAGGATGTTCAACGAGTCGGTTGCGTTGTAGCTGAACGTCAGGCGACGCTCGTCTTTGCCGCCGTTGAAGAGTTTGGTCAACATACGGCGGGTGTCGGTGAGCAACTCGCCTGTTTCGATGCCGGCATCATATCCGGCACGGCCGGGAC
>CAVIPZ010000077.1:0-8701 GCA_963644715.1 bacterium
TTTACAATACTATGTTGTAAAATATTGAAATAAAGTATGTTGTAAAATTTTATCGGGGGGGGTAAAAAACTTTTTTTATTATCTTTGTCCCCGGTTTTTGATTGAAAGGCCTACTATTGCGAACATATCAAAACTAACCGAAACTCAAACACACCTCGATAGACCTGCAAAGACAAAACATTTTCTTTGAATTAGAATAAAATAACTACCAAAACATAACGATATGAGAAAATTATGCTCCCTTTTGCTGTTGTTTGCATTCATCTGCACAACTAATGCCAACCCTATAGACGTAAGGATGGCTCAAAAAGCGGCAGTCAATTACCTTTCGGCGGTAAAACAGGCTTCGTCGCCGCAGAGCCGCTGTCGCCTTGCCTATTCCCAAACAGATGCGGCGGACACCGATCCCTTGCTGTATGTCTTTGCCGTGCAAAACGGCTTTGTTGTAGTGTCTGGCGATGATGCGGTGCGCCCGATACTCGGTTATTCTGTCAACGCAACGCTCAATCCGGGCAACTTGCCCTCCAATATGGCGGCCTATCTGGATGGATTGTCACAGCAGATCAAGATTGCACGCCAGCGGCAAGGCGCTGCCGACCGTCAGGCGCGTTCAGAATGGAAAGCACTGCTGGCCGATACGGTGAACGTGCAGGTGTTTCAGCAAAACAGCAGTCGAACCGCGGTGTCGCCTTTGCTCACAACCAAATGGGGGCAAGGCTATTGTTTCAACCGCTACTGCCCGGTGGATGAATCCGGCAATGCAGCTACAGGCTGTGTGGCCACGGCGTTGGCTCAGATAGTAAGGTACTGGGAGAGCCCCGCAACCGGATTCGGAAAGCACACTTACAATTTGTCGCAATATGGTATCCTGTCAGTTGACTTCGGGACAGCTAATTACCAATACAGCCTGATGCCCGACTCCCTCGACCGAAGCACGCCCGCGGCACAGATCAACGAGGTGAGCAAGCTGGTGTATCATCTGGGCGTGGCTTTGAACGCAAGCTATGGTTTTAGCGGCACTGCCGGCTATGACGCAGGAGCTCGTGCTGCCATGATCAATCATTTCGGATTCAATCCTTACACGGGATACACAGAACGCAGTTACTATACGGATGCGGAGTGGATGTCTCTGCTGAAAGGTGAACTTGACCTCGGCCGTCCTGTCTATTACGGCGGCAGAGGGTCGGCAGGCGGCCATGTCTTTGTGTGCGACGGCTATGATGCCTCCGACTATTTCCATTTCAACTGGGGATGGAACGGCTACGGCGACGGCTATTTTACACTCGCCAACTTGAATCCTGATCCCTATACTTTCAATCAAAACCAAGGCGTTATGCTTGACCTGTACCCGTTTTCTTCACCCGAAAGGAGAATAGTCTGCAATATTTCAGGCTCTACAGAAATGAAAGTGGATTCGGTAGTCTATATAGCCCACGCGATGGGATACAATACGAATTACACATGCCAGTCGTATTCCAACAGTTTCGAGAATAAGATGATGCTTATAGCAAAAAATGCTCGAGACTGTTTTATGATAGAGTTTTTAGAACATTCGGAACAAAGTTTTACGGTTTATGACGGCACGCAGGCGGGCGGCACTGTCTTGTTCAGCAGTTTCTCCGCAGAGACGGGAGGCCGCTATCTCTCCACTTCGGATACCATCACGATTGATTACGACGGCAATTGGTATTGTGATGGCTTTCTGCTGAAAGCCACTGTGGTAAGTTGCCTTCCGGTTGTTTACGGCTTTGACTGCACAGAACGGACTGACACCTCGGCAACCTTGTCGTGGAATATGTTGAATGACGCTTCCGGTGCGGAAAGTCCCCGCCAATGGCAGCTGGAATACGGGTTGCACGGCTTTGTTCGAGGCAGCGGCGTCGTGCTGAACACCGATGGCACACCCGTCACCTTGAACGGCCTGCTGCCAGACACGGAGTATGATGCCTATCTGACTTACACGTGCAACGGCGGCAGCACCAATACGGCAGGCCCGCTGCACTTTAAGACGAACCCTTACGTGGAGTGCTTCGACGCTATTGGAGAGGGTGACCGAACCAACAACTATTATCCTTTCTCGCCGCGGCATACCTCGTACAGACTGTCGCAGCAACTGTTCACGGCAGAGGAATTGACAGCCGGCGGCATTGTTGCGGGCACGTCGTTGGCATCTCTCAGCTTCGAATGTAACGTCTCCTGCGATCAGGTGCAGCAGTTTGACAATATCACGGTCTATCTGGGCAATACCGGCCGCTCCTCCTATTCCAGTGTCAGCGACTCCATTGCCAAGTCGGCAATGCAGCAGGTGTGGAAAGGCACCGTCAAGCTGACCCCGTCGGAGCAGACGTACAGGTACACCATTTTCTTCGACACGGCATTCGTCTATACGGGCAACAATATTGTGGTGGCGATGGAGAAGCCCGCAAACAGCGGCAACTATGCCGGCTGCATCCGCTTTTACGGACATAACACAACAGAAAACCGGGCACTCAACTCTGCAGGATATACAGACAACTTCCGCAACAACATCAGTTTCTGCACATCCCCGTCATGCCGCAAGCCGCAGCAGGTGCGCTACACGTCATTGTCAAGGCATACGGTAAAGCTCGAATGGAACGCTGGCGACAGCCACAGTTGGAATGTGGAGTACGGTCCGCAAGGCTTTGCACAAGGCACGGGCACAACGTTGCATACGGGAACCAATTCGGCAACAGTAACGCATCTGGTGTCAGGCTATTACGATTTTTATGTGCAGGCAGATTGCGAAACAGAACAGAGCCGCTGGACTAAATGCCCGGTGACCGTGAGTCTCACGTCAGACGGAACAATGTCGTGCGGAACTATCGAAAAGTTCTATACACAACTGGGCGACAGCATCATAGGAGAAGGAACTTCAACGATTTTCCCGATGGGCTATTATTATTCAAGCAAATACACCTACACGCAGCAACTTTATACTGCCAGAGACCTCAGCGAGGCAGGCGTGTTTGCCGGGGATGCCATCACCGCAATATCGTTCCGGTATGGCGGTGCCGCCCAGACGAAGTCGCCCGTTGAGGTCTATCTGGGCAACACCTCCTTGACGGAATTGGGCAGTTGGGCAAGCCCGTCAAGCCTGCACCAGGTGTTTGCCGGGGCGGTTACGCTTGAGAACGGCTGGGTGACAATCCGTTTTGATGTGCCGTTTGTCTATGCGGGCGAGTCTGTGGTTGTAGCGGTGCTCAACAACAGCGGCACCGACAATGAAACCTTCAGTTCCGATATGCACCCAACGCCAGGGTATATGGCGTTGGAAAGAACGGCATACACTCCCATTGATATGGATAATCCGCAAGACATATCTAGATATGAAATGAGAAGCAACATGCAATTCTGCACCTCTGGTTCTTATTGTGTGCTAAAAAGGGACACCACGGTTTATATCACCGAGGGCGCAGCGTACGACTTTTACGGAACAAGCATCAGCCAGCCGGGCGTTTACACCCGCCGATGGGTGGTTGATGACGATTGCGACAGTGTGGTGACCCTCTCACTGAAAGTGCGCAAAGTCATCTTTGTCACCACTACGGGTGTGGGGCTCCGCGACGGCTCGTCGTGGCAGAACGCTACCGACTTGCAGACCGCCTTCGACATGGCCGATACCTTTACGGATGTGATACCTTGCATCTTTGTCAAGCGTGGCACCTATCCGGGCAACGTGACGGGCAAGAACAGTTTTGTCATAAAGCCTAATGCGCACGTCTATGGCGGATTTGCGGGCACTGAACCCGCCGACTTCAACATCGCGAACCGCGACATTGCGGGTAACCCGACGGTCTTGTTCGGTTCCAATGTCCGCAGAGTGCTGTGTCAGGAGGCTGATTTCGCCACTGGCAAGGAGACCGTCATCGACGGCTTTACCATACGCGGCGGCACAATCAACGACAGCATCACATCAGGCGGCGCCGTTAGTCTCAGAAAAGGCTGCACCCTCAACAACTGTACCATAACGGCCACCAATGTTGCTGTGACAAGCAGCCTCACGACTGATATCAGTGGCGTGGCAGTTTACAATTACGGCGGTACGGTGAGAAACTGCACCATAAAGAACAACAGGGTGAATGTGGCCAGTTCGAGTTCGGCATATACTAACAGATATGCAATCAAGGGCATAGGCATATTCAATACGGGCGGCATCGTGCAGGGCTGTATCATACAGAACAACACTGTAGTTTACGACGGCAACGACATCGTCCCCTCGCGTGGCGGCGGCCTCTATTGCGAAGCCGGAGCCACGGCACATAATTGCCAAATTACGCAAAACAGTGCCAACGAGGGCGGCGGTCTCTATCTGTACCAATATTATTACCGCTGGGATTATAATTTTGACAACACAAGCATTACGGTAAGCGGCTGCACGGCAAGCAACAATGTGGCCCGCGATTCGGGTGGCGGCATAGCCATAGTATATGGCAGAAATAATGTTGCCGCCACACTGTCTAATTGTCATATCGGCAACAATGTGTCTGGTTCAAAAGGCGGCGGCGTATATGCCGAGGGAAAAATAAAGATGGTGAACTGCAACGTGGTGCGGAACACGGCAGCCAGCGCAGGCGGCGGTTTATATGTTGACGATTATGACGGAAAGATTGAAGCCTACAACATCATCGTGTGGGGCAACAAGGTAGGCAACAATGACAGCCAGACCAACGAAACGACAAAGTTTGTGACTCAAGGCTGCGCCGTGCAGGGCGGCTGCAGCGGCGGCATAAGCCTGAATGCCGAGAACAACGGTACGGGCTTCGGCTATCCCCGGTTTGTCGCTCCTACTGCCGCTGCCGGGGCAGATGTGAACAATGCCATCGGCAACTGGTCGTTGTCGGCCGGCTCCGCCTGTATCAATGCCGGCAAAAACAGCGCAGTGATCGGCGATGTTGACTTGCAAGGCAATGCCCGTATTCAGCAGGAGAGGGTAGATGTGGGTGCTTTTGAGTCGGCGCACCTCCCGCAAGGACTGATGCCGCAAGCGCAAAGCAACATCATCTATGTGACTCCGACAGGGGAAGGTTTGCACGACGGCTCCTCTTGGGCCAACGCTACCTCAAACCTGACCTACGCAATGGAAACGGCTGCCGGCTGCGATCCCACGGCTACGGTGTGGGTGGCACAAGGCACCTATCCGATGTCAGGATTCTTGCAGCCCGGTGTGACAGTATATGGCGGATTGGCAGGCAATGAACCCGTTTCGTACAATATGGTCTTGCGCGACTTTACGCAACACGCCTCCATCATCGACACGACGGCCGGCTCTGCAGTGTTGCTTGCGCAAAGCTATCCCTTTGAGGAGGCGACACGCGGCGTGCTCGACGGCTTTACGCTGCGCAACGGCGGTAGCGCCAGCACCAACAGTTACTCTTGGAACGACGATGCCGTCTCTGCCGTGACTCTGCTGGGGAAGATGACCCTGCGGAATGTCCTCTTTGTCGGCAACTACGACAACACTGCCGAAGACTGTGATTTCTCGTATTGCACGTTCAGACAGAACAAACGTAACGGAATCAATGCCAACAACTGCAGGCTGGACGATTGCATGTTTGAAGAAAACGCATGGAATGGCGTAAAAGCCACATACTCGTCCGAATTATATCGCTGCACAGCGCAGAACAACGGCAGTGCCGGTTCAGGATCGGGCTATGCCGGCTTCAGTCTCTATGACTCATCGGAGATGTCGGAATGTGTCAGCAGCGGCAACAACGGCAACGGCATTTACAGCGTAAGTTCTTCGGTGTTGAATTCAACAGTTACCAACAACAACGGCGGCGGCGTGTATACTGACGGCGGTTTGTATTGCAATGTCAATATTGCCAACAACGCAAAGCCACAACGAGGTGCGGGTGTCTATGCTCGGGGAAGTGTGAAGTTCATCAATTGCAACATTGTGAACAACAAGAGCCAGACTACGAACAGCGGCGGCATCTACGGTACTGACGGTTGCGAGTTTACCAATTGCATTGTCTGGGGAAACAAGAACAATTCGGGCATCAGCAACCTTGAGGGCGGCGGCACCTACTCCTATTGCGCCGTAGAGGGCGGATGCGAAGGCACCGCCAACATCAGCCTTGCAGCCGCAAACACTGGCTTCGGCACAAATTATGTCCGCTTTGCCGCCCCTACCGACACGGCTGGCATCACGGCACAGCAAAACTGCGACTGGCGGCTTTCGGACGGCTCGGCTTGTATCAATGCGGGCAATGCCGTCAACACCTCCCTCAACCTCCCCGAAGTTGACCTCGCCGGCTCCATGCGCGTAAAACAGCAGCGCATAGACATCGGCGCGTTCGAATATGGCGATGTCACTTATCAGACGGTCAACGACACCATCTGCATCGGCTCCGATTTCTTCTTCGGCGATTATTACGTCTATCCCGAAACTGCCGGCCTCTTTGTGGATACCTTTACCTATTATGAGAACGGCATGGACTACTTCGCCAACATCCGACTTAGGGTCGGCGAGGTCTATCAGCACACCCTTATGGCCAGCATCTGCGAGGGCGATACCTATTCGTTCCACGGCCGGCAATTGACCCAAACGGGTGCCTACGAGGCTTATCTGCAATCGGCAGAAGGCTGCGACAGTGTGGTGACGCTGCACTTGACCGTGCTTCCGAAATCCTACAATACGGTGTCGGAAACTGCCTGCGGTTTTTACACTTGGAACGGCATTACCTATAACGTTAGCGGCGACTATGTGCAGACGCTGACTGCTGCCAACGGCTGCGACAGCGTGGTGACGCTGCAACTTGCCATCTTGCAACCGACAGAGAGCACCATTGCACACACCGCTTGTGAGTCGTATGACTGGAACGGGCAAGTTTTGAATGAATCCGGAACATACACCCAAACCTTCACTGCTGCCAACGGCTGCGACAGCGTGGTGACGCTGCACTTGACCATCAACCATCACGTTACGAATGAATGGAGCCATGCTATTTGTGGCGACAGTTATGTCTGGAACGGCACAACGTACGACACGACAGGAAATTATACCCAAACCTTGCAGACCGTTAACGGGTGTGACAGCGTGGTGACCTTGCACTTGACTGTAGTGCCGGACACGGCGCCGCAGATACTTGTCAGCGGGCAAATCACATCATGTGTAGGCGGAACGGCCACATTGTCGTTGGCAGTGCCATACAGCAACTATGTTTGGTCAACTGGCGACACCACCGCAACAGTAAGCGTAACGGCAGCGGGCTATTACTGGGTGACCGTCACGGACTCGTATGGTTGTGAGGCGGTTTCTTCGCATACCCATTTGGGTGAGAGCGCTTTGATAGAGGAAACGCCGTCGCTTTGTATGGTAGGCGTTGAAAATGGCCACAATCTCTTGATTTGGGCAGAAATGAATGACGCCGACGTGCAGTATTACAAGATTTACCGCGAGAATGACCGAGCAAATGTGTTTGAACCCCTGGCAGTGGTAGCATCATCAGAGGCCAATGTGTATGAAGATGCCACTTCAGACCCTTCGGTGCGCGCCTATCGTTACAAAATCACGGCTATGGATGTATGCCAATGTGAGACACCGCTGAGTGCATTGCACAAGACCGTTCACCTTACCATCAACAGGGGCATCGGAAACAGTTGGAACCTGATATGGACACCCTATGAGGGGGCGGAGATTGTTTCCTGCAAACTCTATCGCGGCACTACACCCTACAATATGCAGCAGATAGCCACAATGCCTGCAACATTGACTTCCTATACCGACTATACCAACCAATCCGGAGCACTGTTTTACCAGATAGAGATGGTGATGGACGGAAGCTGTGTCCGCAGAACCCGCGACGTGTCGTATGCTGGCGCACGCTCTAATGTGGTGCATAACGGGATGCCCGTACGGACGGAACAAACGCTTGCCGTGTGCGACAGCCTTGTTTGGAACGGAATCACGCTGACCGCCAGCGGCGACTATGTGGATACGGTTTCCGTCAATAATGTTTACGACAGCATAACAACCCTGCATCTTACGGTCAATGCGTCCGCTTATGCAGCGATAGCCGATACGGTATGCTTCGGTTCTGACTATGCGGCCTACGGGTTTGAGTGGACGCAGCCAGCGGTCGGCATGCACCGCGACACGTTGCGGCTGAACAGTGCGGCTGGCTGCGACTCGACCCTATATTTCACCCTCACCGTGTTGGACCTGCCTGAGGTTGCAATATCGGGCAACCTTGAGGTGCAGCAAGGCCAATCAACGGTGCTGACCGCTTCGGGCGCAGGCGCGTATCTGTGGTCAACAGGCGAAACTGCCAGTGCCGTGACGGTTTTGCCGACAGAGACCACAACTTACAGCGTCACCGGTACCGACGGGTACGGCTGCCGCAATGCTGACACGGCTGTCGTCACCGTTAATGTAGGCATTGCAGAACAACACGAGCTTCAGGTATGGCTGTATCCTAACCCTGCCGACAAGGTGGTGTTTGTTGAATGTCAAGATTTGAAAAGGGTGGAGATTTTCGCCGCCACGGGGCAACTGATGATGGCAATATGTCAGGAGACCGACAGCGCGGCCGTGCAAGTCAATATCGATCAATATCATAATGGTTTTTACCTTGTTAGGGTTACTGATGCCAAAGGTCGAAAGGCAACGCGCACGCTGGTTGTTGTGCACTGACGGAACGGAAAACAGCTACTTGAGACTTTTTCCGTCCCATGCATG
>CAVIPZ010000078.1:0-8629 GCA_963644715.1 bacterium
ACACTGGGTCTCCTGAGGCTCAAATCGCATTGTTCACGCACCGCATCAAACACCTCACCGAGCATGTGAAGGAAAACAACGGCGACCGCGTCACAAAGAGAGCCCTGATTACCCTGGTAGGAAAAAGAAAAAAGATGCTTGAATATCTGAAACGTCAGGACATTGAACGCTACAGAGCCATCATCAAGCAATTAGGTCTTAGAAAATAATCCGGAAACTTGTTTTATAAAAAAGGCAATTTCAACAATTGCCTTTTTTTGGTTTATGAAGAATTGCAGAAAAGGCTTGCATTTCTTCGATTTTATCATCTTAAAGCTGAATTTATAAATGTTAGGAATAAATACATCATTTCAATTGAACGATGGCCGCACCGTGACCATCGAGACCGGCAAGTTGGCGAAACAGGCCGACGGCGCTGCCGTGGTCAAAATGGGGAACACAATGCTGCTGGCTACGGTCTGCTGCAAGAAGGAGGCCGTTGAGGGTACCGACTTTATGCCGCTGCAAGTAGAATACCAGGAAAAATACGGTGCACTCGGCCGCTTCCCGGGAGGCTTCTTCAAACGTGAAGCCCGCCCCTCGGAATATGAAATCCTGATAGCCCGTCTTGTGGATCGCGCTATCCGCCCGCTTTTCCCGAAAGATTTCCATGCCGAAACGCAGGTTATCGTAACGCTCATCAGCGGCGACAAGAACCAGTTGCCCGACTGCTTGGCATGCCTTGCCGCCTCTTCGGCCATCGCCGTGTCTGACATCCCGTTCGAATGCCCCATCTCTGAGGTTCGCGTGGGCCGCGTGGATGGTAATTTCGTCATCAACCCGACAATTTCCGATATGGAACGCTCCGATATCGACATGATTGTGGCCGCCTCGATGGACAACATCATGATGGTGGAGGGCGAAATGAAGGAAATCTCTGAAAACGATATGGTAGAAGCGCTCAATTTTGCCAAAGAGGCTATCAAGATGCAGTGCCAGGCGCAGATGGACCTCGCCTCCAGAGTGCCTACCGCTTTCCCGAAACGTGTCTATTGCCACGAAACGAACGATGAGGAAATCAGAGAACGCATCAATAAGGAAACTTACGACAAGGTTTATGCCGTAGCCAAGTCTTTTATGGGCAAACAGGCACGCAACGAGGCCTTTGACCAGATTCTCGAGGAGTTTATGCTGACGATTCCCGAAGAGGAGAGAGAAGAGAAAGCCGTGATGGTGAAACGCTATTACAGCGATGTCCAGTATCACGCTATGCGCAATATGATTCTCAATGAACGTATCCGCCTCGACGGGCGCGACCTCGAGACCATCCGTCCAATCTGGATTGAGACAGGCTACCTGCCGTCCGCTCACGGCTCGGCTATCTTCACCCGCGGCGAGACACAGGCTCTCGCTACCTGCACATTAGGCACCAAACTTGATGAGCAGATCATCGACGGCGCTGTGGTGGAGGGCACCAACCGCTTTATGCTTCACTATAACTTTCCGCCGTACAGCGTAGGCGAAGTGAAACGCATCGGCAGCACCGGCCGCCGCGAAATCGGTCACGGCAACCTGGCCAACCGCGCCCTCAAGCCGATGATCCCGTTCGACGACCCCTCATTCCCTTATACGGTCCGCATCGTTTCTGACATCCTCGAGTCTAACGGCAGCTCGTCAATGGCTACCGTTTGCGCCGGCACCCTCGCCCTGCTCGACTGCGGCGTGAAGATGAAAAAACCCGTTTCGGGCATCGCTATGGGACTCATAACCGACGAGAATACCGACAAATATGCTATCCTCTCCGATATCCTCGGCGACGAGGATCACTTGGGCGATATGGACTTCAAGGTCTGCGGTACCGAAGACGGCATCACCGCCTGCCAGATGGACATCAAGATCCACGGCCTTTCATCCGAAGTGATGGCCGAAGCTTTGGCCCAGGCTCACCGCGGCCGTATGTTCATCCTTGGCAAAATCAAGGAAGCCATGCCCGCACCGCGCGAGGACTACAGGCCGTTTGTGCCGCGCATTATCCAAATGCAAATCCCGAGAGAGTTCATCGGCGCCGTCATCGGACCCGGAGGAAAGATTATCCAAGAGATGCAGCGTGAAACCAATACCGTCATCAATATCGAAGAGGTGGGCGAATTTGGCGTCATCGACATCGCCGCTTCTAATGTTGACGACATCAATGCCGCTATTGAACGCATTAAACTCATTACCCAGAAACCGGAAATCGGCGAAATCTACGAAGGCACGGTCAAGAACATTATGCCGTTTGGCGCGTTTGTGGAGTTCCTGCCCGGCACCGACGGCCTGCTTCATGTGACGGAAATCGCTTACAGACGCATTGAGAATGTGGAAGATGTGCTCAAAGTCGGCGACAAGATCAAGGTCAAACTGATTGAAATAGACGAGAAAACCGGCAAGTTCAGACTGTCACACAAGGTGCTTCTGCCCAAGCCGGAGGGATACACAGAACCCGAACCGCGCCGTGGCGGCGGCAACCGTGAACGCGGTGAACGTAACCACCACGACCATGGCGACCGCAACCGCGGCGAGCGCCGTGGCAACGGCAACGGAAGAGGAGACCGCAACGACCGTGGCGGACGCAGCAGAGACAACCATGCACACACCCGCGACAACGGCGATACGCATGAGCCTAAAGCCGACAACATAGCCCCTGAACTTCCCGATTTCCCAAGTTTCGACGAATAAAACCCCATAATAACGGAAGCCAAACTTTCTTGGTTTGCCGTTCATTACTTTAGTATTTTACAAATGAGTGTCTTGAGAGGAAACTTTCAAGACACTTTGCTATAAGCCCAAATCTTATTAATTTTGCGCCCGTGTTAAAGATGCCTATGGAACGCTCATTCTCAATCATTATCCCTAGTTGGAACAACCTCGGATTTCTGAAGCTTTGTGTGGAGAGCATCCGCAAGAACTCCGCTTGCCGTCACCAGATCATTGTTCACGTGAACGAAGGCTCCGACGGCACACTCGACTGGGTGCGCGCGCAGGGGCTCGACTATACATGGTCGGAGCGAAATTTAGGGGTATGTCTCGCCGCCAACAGCATGCGAAGCAAGGTGAAAACCGATTATATCTTCTACCTTAACGACGACATGTACCTGTTGCCCGGCTGGGACAAGGCGTTGTGGGATGAGATAGCGCGACTGCCTGACAACCGTTTTTTTCTCTCCGGCACCATGATACAGCCGCATAACCGGCTCGATGTGGGCATACTGGCCAATTACGGCGACAGCCTCGAGACCTTTGAGGAGGAGCGACTGTTGCGCGAATACTTGTCGTACCCAAAGGAGGATTGGCTTGGCGCCACCTGGCCGCCAAACCTGTTGCATCGTGACGTGTGGGACCTTGTGGGCGGCTACAGCATCGAATACACGCCGGGCATGTACAGCGACCCTGACCTGTCGGCCAAGTTGTGGATGGCCGGCGTGCGCCATTTCAAAGGGTTAGGGGCTTGCCGTGCCTACCATTTCGAAACCAAGACCACGGGACGGATAAAGAAGAACGACGGCGCAATGCAGTTTATGTTCAAATGGGGCATCACCAATGCCACATTCCGCCGCCATTGCACCCGTTTGGGGGAGACAGCAACAGAAGAGGGGCGGCCGCATTCATGCAACACTAAAGCGTTAGGCAGACAAGGTTTGCGTGCGCACCTGAAGTCCTGTTTCAAATTACTGACCGGCAGTCGTTTAGGACCGGCACAACCGCTCTACGACCAGCCTGACGGAGGCATTTGCAATTCTCCTGTTGAGGATAAAAGAAAGGTTGAGAACTGGAAACAGAACCCCTAAAAAAATCTTTTTTTGAGGTAGTTGCCCGATATGAAAAAAAGTGTATTTTTGCAGCCGATTTCAAAAGCAAAACCATCTGGAGAGGTGGGTGAGTGGCTGAAACCAACAGTTTGCTAAACTGTCGAAGGGGAAACCTTTCCGCGAGTTCGAATCTCGCCCTCTCCGCCAAAGTTCCATACTTTGAAATCTAACCTTGCTCATCGGGGTGTGGCGCAGTTGGCTAGCGCACTTGCATGGGGTGCAAGGGGTCGGAAGTTCGAGTCTTCTCACCCCGACTGAAGTTAAGGGTTGGTGGTTAAACGTTTTGAATTTTTGTGAAATTGGTTAACGCAACAAAGTCCGTCCCGCAAGACGGATTTTTTGTTTCAGCCCCTTGCCCTTGTAACAGCGGGATGACAGATGGCGGCGATTAGGGCGGATTACTTCCTGAATTGTATCAAATATATTCTTCCTCGATTGTCATACGCTATAATGGTTTCATCACCAGACGGACTGGCGACAGTATTAAACATTTTTTCTTCCTTGTTTCGTTTTCAATGGTTCAGCAAATCTTTCCGCTTCCGCCTTGGTTGTAGTTTCAAACGGCTGCAAAGATGGCGAAAATACTCGGGCGGCAAGATATGTTTTGTTTTTCGTTTTTTGTTGTGCGACCATTTTCGTGAGGCCATGAAAATGGTCGCCGGTGTTGACACTTTCCCCCTCCCAACACCCAAAACAAAACAAAAAAAGGTCACAACTCGCATTTGAGCCGTGACCTTTTTCAAAAACGGTGTCGTCTGCGCTACAGTCTGTCGAGGCAGTTGAGGTCCTTGAACGCTATTTTGAGGCGCTCCACCACCGATTTCTCGCCCTCGCGCAAGAAAGCACGTGGGTCGTAGTATTTTTTGTTGGGTTTGTCTTCGCCCTCGGGGTTGCCGATCTGCGACTGCAGGTAGGCTTCGTTCTTCTTGTAGTAGTTCATCACGCCTTCCCAGAAAGCCCATTGCGTGTCGGTGTCGATGTTCATCTTCACCACACCGTATTCGATGGCTTCCTTGATCTTAGCAGGCTCTGAACCGGAGCCGCCATGGAAGACGAAGTTCACGGGGTTGGCTGCCGTGTTGAACTTCTTCTGGATGTACTCCTGTGAGTTGTGCAGGATGATGGGTTCCAGTTTCACGTTGCCGGGTTTATAAACGCCGTGTACGTTGCCGAATGAGGCAGCAATGGTGAAGTTAGGGCTGATTTTGCTCAGCTCTTCGTAGGCGTAGGCCACGTCTTCGGGCTGCGTGTAGAGGCGGGCGCTGTCGATGCCTGTGTTGTCAACGCCGTCTTCCTCGCCGCCGGTGATGCCCAATTCGATTTCAAGTACCATCTCTATCTTAGCCATACGGGCGAGGTACTTCTTGCAGATCTCGATATTCTCTTTCAACGGCTCTTCCGAAAGGTCGAGCATATGCGAGCTGAACAGCGGCTTGCCGTGCTGCGCGTAGTATTTCTCGCCGCAGTCGAGCAGCCCGTCAATCCAGGGCAGCAGTTTTTTGGCTGCATGGTCGGTGTGGACAACAACGGGGATGCCGTACATTTCGGCCATCTCGTGGATGTGCATAGCGCCCGACACTGTGCCTTTAATGGCTGCGGCCTGGTTGTCATTGCTCAGCGACTTGCCTGCATAGAACACGCCGCCGCCGTTGGAGAACTGGATCATGACCGGGGAGTTCACCGCCTTGGCAGCCTCCATGACGGCATTGATAGAGTCGGTGCCGACGACATTCACGGCAGGAAGGGCAAACTTCTCCGCTTTGGCGATTCTGAAGATTTCGAGCAGGTCTTTTCCGTAAACCACGCCGGGCTTCACTTTAGATAAGATTTTTTCCATAATTCAATTGTGCTTGTATGTTAATGTTAAGATTATTCGAGATTATTCGCTTTTCGGTTTCTGTTGTTTCCGTTTAACTCTGCGTTGCCACAGCCACGAGGCAACATTGGCGGCCAAGGAGAATGCCGTTTCTGCGATGGGCTTCTTGTTGGACGATGCGGCTCTTTTGGAGAATATGCCCGAACAGACCATCCTGGCAAGGTACGACCCTAACGACAATCCTGCCAGCAAACTCGGCTTGCCGGCCTTGAATGGCCCTTGCGTGAGAATCTTGCTGACTTTGTTTTCCTTTTTGCGGAGACCAACCACCTGGCTCCACATCTGCTTGAGCGTGTCGATGTCGTCACGATAGGCTTCCAAGTCTTGGTACAGAACCTCTTCTTGCTGCTTGATCTGCGACTTCAGTACGGCTTTGCGGGCGGCAATCTCTTCCAGACTGTTGAAAGGGGCCGTCACGCTTTTGTTCCCATTACTCATCAGAACCTCCTTTCTGAGGGTTAGCGCCCTCTTCTTCCACCTCTTCTTCAACTGTTGTTACGGTTGCGTCGTCTTGTTTCTCGCGGTACAACACCGTGCTGATCTTGCGGATCAGCGGCTTCACAAACAGCGTGTCTTTCTTGTGAAGCACGAATGCGATGATGGCTACAAAAATGGCGCAAACGATAGTGTAAGCCCATCCTGCGTTCAGGGCTATGGTGAGCCAGCTGATCAGTGCCGAAGACAGATAGAGCAGCACCGCCAAGGCGCAAACAACTACTATCAGCATCGACAGCACTATTGACAACAGCTGCGAAGACTTTTCGACAAACTCCAGTTTCAGCAAATCATAACGCCGGGACAGGTACGCTTTGGCGTCTTTCACTGTCCGGGCGTTACGTGCTGATTTTTTTGAAAATCTTTCAAAAATGTCCATTGCGGGAATTAGTCGTTCAATTCCTCATCCATGGCATTCTCAATCGCTTCTTCGGCGGCAACTTCATCGCGGCGGCATTTCAGCTTGGCAATCAGTTTGTCCAACTCTTCTTTGGAGAGCTTTTCAGACACATTGTTCCGCAAATCGCGGCCCTTTTCTGTCGTGAACAGGAGGGTGATTCCCGTAGCGGCTGCTGCGCCGGCAACGAATGCTAAAATTTCTGTAGGTTTCATAATAAACGGTTTTTTAGGTTTATGATTGAATTTTTTTACCACGGAGTCTATTTGCAAATAGTGTGCCGAAAACGATTATCTGCCACGTTTCTCTGTCGTTTCTATTCGTTCCACCTTCTCAATCTGGTCGATCTGCTCGAGCGAACGTATGAGGTCGGTGAGCGCGCGGGTGTTTTGGATGTAGAGCATCATAGTGCCCGTAAACACGCTCTTTTTGGTCTCCAGATGCAGCGAGCGGATGTTCAAGTCCATCTGCGCCGACACCACGTCAATGATTTCCTTGAGCATGCCCTTGCGGTCGAAACCCGTGATGCGTATGCCGGAAAGGAAAGCGATGTCTTGCCCTTTGCGCCATTTTGTCTTGATGATGCGGTTGCCGAACTTCGACATCTGCTCGATGGCACGCGGACAGTTGGTGCGGTGTACGACAATCTTGTCCGAAAAGAGGAACCCCACGACAGGGTCGCCGGGAATGGGGTCGCAGCAGTGGGCAATCACATACTTGGAGATGTCGGTGTTCTTGTCGAGCAAGAAAGCATTGGGCGTCACGTCCAACTGCTCTTCAATAAGCTGGTCAAGCGACTTGTTGGCAATTTCTTCCGACACCTTTTTCTTGAACTCTGCCAGTTCTTTGCTCTGTGTCGGCGTGTATTCAGGCACTTCGGGCTGCTCTTTTTGTTCAGAACGGAAGAAGTCGCGGATGCTCCGGCGTGCTTTCGGCGTCTTTACAAAGTCAAGCCATTCCACTTTCGGCGACTGCTTTTTGGAGGTTATAATCTCCACTTGGTCGCCGTTTTCCAGTTTCTTGTCGGCGGGCACAATGTTGTAGTTGACCTTTGCCCCGATGCAGTGGTCGCCGAGTTTGGTGTGCAGCGCGTAGGCAAAGTCGAGCACCGTAGAGCCGGCGGGCAGCGTTTTCATGTCACCTTTAGGGGTGAAAGCGAAAACCTCTTTCAGGCCCAGGTTCAGTTTCACTTCGTTCAGGAAATCGAGTGCGTCGGCATCTTTGCTGTTGAGGATTTCTCTTGTTTTGCTGAGCCAGTCTTCCAGCCGCTCTTCCACAATCTGGTCTGTCGGCATCTCGCCCTCTTCCTTGTACTTGAAATGGGCGGCAAGCCCCTTTTCGGCAATTTCGTCCATCCGTTTGGAGCGGATTTGCACCTCCACCCATTTCCCGGCTTTGCTCATGGCGGTCACGTGCAGCGACTGGTAGCCGTTAGGTTTGGGGTGGGTCAAGAAGTTGCGGTCACGCGAGGGATTGGTTTGGTACAGCAGGCAAACAATGCGGTAGATGCGCCAGCAAATCTCGAACTCTTGTTCGATGGGGCTGTCAAAGACAAAGCGGACTGCAAAAATGTCATATATGTCATCAAAGTTCACCCCTTTGCGGAGAATCTTCTGATGGATCGAGTAGATGGACTTTGTGCGCGAGGAGACCTCTGCCTTGATGCCGTTGGCGGCGATGGCTTCCTGTATAGGTTTCACAAATTCGCTGATCAGGGCGGCACGCTCTTCTTCTGTCTCTTTCATACGGGCGGCGATGGCATAATAGTCGGTCGGGTCCGTGTAAAGCATAGCATAGTCTTCCAGTTCGCTTTTGATGGAGTAGAGTCCTAAACGGTGGGCAAACGGCACATAGAAATAGGAGGTCTCGGAAGCTATTTTCAGCTGTTTTTCGGGCGGCATCGACGAGAGGGTGCGCATGTTGTGCAGTCTGTCAGCCAGTTTGATGAGGATGACACGCACATCTTTGGACATAGAGAGGAATATCTTCCTGAAATTCTCTGCCTGTATGGAGCTGCGGTCGTCCATGACAAGG
>CAVIPZ010000079.1:0-8481 GCA_963644715.1 bacterium
GTAAAAACACAAAAAGGCCGCCTATCCATCACGGACGGGCGGCCCCACGTGTCATCCTAAAAACATCGCTTTTAGACTAAAAAAAACTAAAACCTAACTGAGAAAAACAATCAATGAAAAAACATATATATAATATAAAAACTACAATGCACCTTGTTGTGCTTCCTTCTTCCGGTGAAGGAAATTCTTGCGGTCGGTTACGATGCAGTTTGTTGCCTCGCTCTGGTACGGCATATCCACGTACCACCAACCTTTGTGCTTATATATCACCGGCGTTTCGTCACCGAATGTATAAGGCAATGGCTTGCCGGTCTTGGCATTGATGGTTCGCTTCAGTTCGAGAATGCCTATCAACTTGGTTTCACTCACTACAGGCAAGGCGTACATCTCTGCTTCCGTCTGACTACCAGGCTCCGGCAACCAGTATATACCGCCGTTGGCTTCTATCCGTTCCCATCCTTCCTTGGCTATGGTGTCGGGAAAGACGAGGGCACATATACCTCCGGCCATGCCATTGGGACTTTCATAATAGGTCTCTGCGCCATGTGCCAGCGCCCACTGACGTGCTTTTTCGCTCGCATCGTCGCACTCGTCCATAAACTCCTGTATGCGCTTGCCTGTTTCTGTATCCTCGGCAATGGCATAGTAATAATGTGGTCTCTTTTTCATATCTCTATAATAATATTAGTGATTATTTTCGTATGCAATAAATAACGGGTTCTCCGCATTCGTCGTTCTTCATCTTAAAACCCTTCAACGCCAACACCTGAAGGTAGAGAGACAGAGGATCTCCCAGTGGGCACACTACGGCCTTGAAGTAACTCCGCAACTGATAATCGGTGAATACGTCGCAGTCTTCGCGCCAATGGTCTATCGGCTTGTATTGCTCGCAGAATGCTTCTATCTTGGCCGGTATAACGAAGTCTTCAAGTGTTACATCTGCCTGCCCGTCGTTATCATCCCATTGTTGTTTGTTCTTTCCCATGGTCTCAATTCTTCTTATATTGAATATACAGAATGATGAGTATCGCGATAGCGCCAGCTATAAGTAACGTATTGAAGCGTATCTTTATCTCATCCCATAATGTAGTCGTAGATTTCTGCTCCACGTCCTTGCTCTGGTAGGTACTGTCTGCCTGCTGCCAGTGGGTGCCGGTGTTCAAACCTCGGCTCTCGGCAATACTGTCGTATGCGGAAAGCATTACCTTTAGTTCTTCTTCCTGATGCCGATGGTAGTCCTCTACCGACATATACGACCATCCTTTCTTGTTCCGGGAGGTAGTGCGGTCGGTGGTGGTGGTCTTGTTGCCGGCACTGTCGATGCGCTCAACAATATGCTCAGTGATTGTTTCACGCTCGTCAGTACTATCGTTGGTGATAACCTCGGTCTTGTGTTCCTGAGTAGTCAGCGATGTTGTACTGTCCTTTGTTGCCTTTGCGACATTCGCGCTATCGCACCATGCCACGTGCGTACTATCGTATTCGGCTTTTGCCGTACTTGTCGCAGTCTTGTGGGTGGTGGCGCATGCGGTCAACGTCAATACCAATGCGCACAAATGGAGTTTGTCTTTCATCCTATACATATCATTCTTTATTTAGTTCGATGCAAAGTTACGAACTTCCGCGGATATGGTACGGACGAACAAAAACACCGCCCTACCCTACTTCTGGGTAAAGCGGTGTTCGCTATGTA
Source organism: bacterium (assembly GCA_963644715.1). Lineage (GTDB taxonomy): Bacteria > Bacteroidota > Bacteroidia > Bacteroidales > WCHB1-69 > F23-D06. The sequence continues at coordinate 1,694 of CAVIPZ010000079.1, forward strand.
TGTAAATTCAGTGATTAGTCAGGTAACTTATAATAACCTAAATTCACGGGCTTGCCAAAAACTTGACTCAATAAATCGCGGAGTTGTGTTCTCACATCTGCCATGCTATTTTCAAGTCGGTCTATATCATTACCGGTACCAGTCAATATCAATATCTTACCATCGTAGGAATACAATCGAAATGGCTTCAACATATCGGCAAGTACACCAGTGCTCATATCCTTCAGCCGTTGAAGATCTTCTTCTCCCACCTTTTTCGTGGACTGCTGAAAAAGATCTCCCGCCTGTTGCGCCGGAGCCGTGGCCTTTTGCAAGTCGGCGATAGTGTCGTAGATGTTGAACCTGATAAACGCGGGGTTGCCCACCTTCTTCTTGCCGGTATACACTGGTTCATAACTCACGCAGATGTCGATGAGTCCTTCATGCTTCAATCGGTTAATGTCGTTGATGCTCTTCTCCAGTACGGCCTTGTTGAATTTGCTGAACTTGGGATAACTCTCTTTTACGTCAGCATCTTTCCCTGGCCGTCCTCTGTTCATATCGCTGCCCACGGTGATGGTCTTGCGCATACCGAAGTATTCCTTTATCTCTTCCACTGTGAGATGCACCTCTCGGTTTTTCCACCGTTCCGACTTTTTGAAGAGGTAGTAATACATCATTGGCATACGCTCCACCTGTCCTATCTGTGCTATATTGGCCGGGTGCCTCACATACCCCTGGCTCATGTCGAATACATAGTCCACTACTGCCGGATTGAGGGCAAAGTTGATACCGTTGCTCTCGTTGGTAGAGGCATTGATCTTGCTGAATATGCTATAAGCCACAATAGACGGGTGCCCTTCATCGTCCACTCCTGGCGCATTGATGGTAAGTTCCATCACCTCCTTCACGGCGGCCCGCGCCATCTGGTAGTTGTTCACAGCCACGCCCAACTCGGCATAGGTCACAAAGAAGCCGGGTATACCGTTGGCCTTCTCTGCCTCGCTGAATAGTGGGCGCGGTACGTCACGGCTTTTCTTCAAGTCACTGCCAAAGTAATGCTGCACATATCCCTGCAGATGCTCACTTACCTTTATCAACACCTGCTGCTGAAGCAAAGAGAGATTCTTGCTCAGTTTGGTATATGCAAACGGCGTATTGATATACTGCTGTTGCGGTAATTTATTGTTGTTATTCATCTCGTTTCTGGTCTTAATTTGGTACCTTGGTACTAAACTTTTTCCCCTCAAGTGCCCATTTTTGGCCCAGTTGGTACTAAACTTTTTCCCCTCGCAAAATCATAACTCGTTGTTTTTTAAATTTTTATAATGAAATTCGACCTCTATAAGATAAGATAAGATATACTATCTTTTATTACATTATCTTATAAATTATAGGGGAAAAAGTTTAGTACCAACTTGCCCCATATTCCGCAGTCGAGGGGAAAAAGAATAGTAGTTTTGGGGAAAAAGTTTAGTACCTTAACCCCCGAGGGGAAAAAGTTTAGTAGTCGGGTGCCCAAAGGTAAAATGCTACTAAACTTTTTTACCTCGCATTATCATTCTTCGAACTCATAGTTGTCTACATACTCCATCACAGCCTTCAGCGCCAGGTCGCGCAGAGCCATACCTGTCTCGTCCTTGATGTCGCGCAGCAGTCGGTAATACTTCCTCGGCAACTGGATTGTTACCCCTACGTCCGTTTTCTTGGCCGTGGAGGACTTGTCGTCCGCCACGGCATCAAAAGTACCCGCCGGCTTCTTTGCGGCTCTCCTGGGCTTCTGCTTGCGTTCCGTTGAAGTTTCGTTGACTTCTGGTTGAATATCATTTACCGGCTGTTGGATATCATTTACCGGCTGTTGAATACTGGCCGACTCATCATTACGTATATCGTCAGCTATCTTCGCCACAGGCGTAGCGCCGAAAGTAAACTTCTTTCCCATAACTGTAAAATTCGTGTTATTCGTTGACAATAAAAAAATCGGTGATTATTCACCCTCGCTATAAGAGTCGATTATCTCCCGCGCGAAGTTGGCATAACACTGTGCAGCGTCGCTATCCGGCGCATAAGTAAAGATGTCCTGCAGTCCGGCCTGGGCCTCCTGTATCTTCACGCGTCGCGGTATCTCAGTCTTGAATACATATCCATCATATTGCTCGTCAATATGTTTTGAAAACTCACTGCTCAATGTAGTACGGCGGTCCACCATCACCTTCAGCAGCCCACGCAGTTCCAGCCCTGGGTTAATCTCGGCCTTCACATCCTCGGCCCACTTTATCACGCTCGACGAGCCGAATGTAGGCAGAGCCTCCAGTTGCATAGGTATGATGATGCCGGATGCCACGCTCATGGCATTCTTCGTGAGCAAGTTCATTGCCGGCGGACAGTCGATAATAATGTAGTCGAAGGCACTCATTATGCTCTGTTCCCCACCCTGCCCTGTTGCCAGCGCAACAGGCAATGAAAAAATCTTGCCCAGTACCTTCAGCGGATTCATCTCGCGCATAAGGAATGGTTCCACGCCCAGGAGGTCTTCGCTCGACGGTGCAAGGTATAAGTTGCCGTGATAGTCCTGTTCGCCTACTTTCACTTGATACACCGGCACGGCGGTCTTCTGTGTCAGTGCCTCGAACATGGTGCCGTGCTTGTCCTGACGCTCGCGCCAACCGCAGAGCAACGATATGTTGGCCACCTGAGCATCCAGGTCTACTATGAGCACGCGCCATTCCGGGTGTTCGTTGATGAGTCCACAGGCCAGATTGTGGGCTGTGGTGGTCTTGCCTACTCCGCCTTTGTCGTTCACAATGGCGAGTACTTCCTTCAGTCTTGATTCTGTTTGATTCATATTATATAAGTACTAAAATGTTTTCGGGTGCAAAATTAAGAAATATATTTCTAACTACAAAACATAAATGTATATTTGTTCGTTCAAACGTTCAAATGTTCAAACAAATTAACGTTTCAACGTTCAAATGTTCGTTCAAACAAACGTTTCTTTGTTTGTTCGTTTGCTCGTTCAAACGTTTGTTTGTTCATTTGAATATTTGTTTGTTTGTTTGAATGTTGCTTCAAACATTTATTTGTTTCTTCGTTCAAACGTTTAATTGTTCATTGAAACGTTTAAACATACAAATATACGTTTGAATGTTTGTTTGTGCAAACGTGCAAACGAATAAACAAACGTTCAAACGTTTGTGCGTTTATGCAATTGCATGTTTGCACAATTATGCAATTATACAAACGTGCAATTATGCGTTTATGCAATTATGCGTTTGTGCATTCACCATTCGTTCCACTCCGTATCTATGTCTATGTGAATGGTTTGGCGCGGTTCTGTGCGTATCGGCAGAATGCAATATTCCGTCTTTTGTCCGGCGCGGGTGATGGCCCCGCTGGGCTTGAACGTGTAGTAAAGTCCACTGCCGAATGATGTGCTGCCTATCTTTATGCCGTCATCTTCGGGGCGGTCGTAACACAGTATGCGCTGTCCGCTCTGCCAATACCCATCGGGGATAGCGTTTTTCAGTATCCCGGAAATCTCTAATTTCGTAGGCAGTCTATAACGGGAGTCCCGAACAAGTGCCGATGGGGTGGGATGGTCCTGCAGTGTAATGCCGCTTATCTCCTGACCGCTCAAGTAAAATAACGCCGTGTCGTTTTTTGCTACCAGCGAGTCCTGACCGTGTTGCTGGTAGGTGATACCCGTAGCATCCACACCATTGCTATTGTCATCATCGCGTACAATGTCGCTGAAGTCCACCTTCTGGCATCCGCCGAGGATACCCGCAAGCAATATGCCTGTTGCCAAATATCCAAAAATTCGGTGATTTTTCATACACTCTATAATAGGGATTGTTCTGTCAACGAATGGCACGAATGTAACGAATATAAAAAAAGTTCGTTTAATTCGTGTCATTCGTTGACAGGATTAAAACTCATTATAGGCTGATGTCGTGGCCTTCCTCGCTCCACGCATCAGCCACCTGTATAGCCAGGCCGCGTGTGTGCCCATACAGCGTGCCGGTGATAGTAGTCACCTTGTTGCGATCCAGCGGCACACCCGTCACTGATACGGCGGTGTAGTCGGTGCCGGACGAACTGCCAGGAGTTACCGTTACGTCCGTAGTGTACCCGTCTGCCGGACAGAGCGCAAAGTAAGACACAGTGGTGCCAGTCTTACCGGCAAGGCTCGAAACGTCGGTAATCCGGTGATTTTTCACACGCTCTATAACGGAGAGTGTCGCCCATGATAGGGTGGTGTATTCGTCGAGTACCACGTCCAGGGTGGTGCAGTCGGCGGGGAAGGTGTCTGTAGCCTTGATAACCAACTTAGCCACAAGGCGCTCCAGGGTAATGCTCACGGCCTCGCTGGTGCCGGTGCCCACAGTCACGTCCGCCTCTGCGCCGAAGGTGTCGCTTGTCTTGTCGCTGGCCAGCAGTACGGGGGCATCCGCGCTGGCCGGCACGTCCACCATCGTGTTGTCTGTAGTGGTCCATACCGTGCCCGCGGCGGTCTGCAGGGTAGGGGAGTCGCTGCGGGTGGCCACTACCTTCAGGGTATGCTCCCCATAGTCGAGGAGCAGATCCGGCTCGGCGAAGTCCTGGGCCGTGGCGGTCTGGTGGAGCACCTGCAGCAGTGTGCCGGTAGTCTTGTCGTAGTCCATGATGTAGATGTCCGTCAGGGCCTTGCCGTTGGCGGCGAGGGCAGCACGGGTGATGGGTGCCCGGCGCGCTGATACGGAGGCAGCCGCCGGGGTGGTGCATACCAGGCGCACACGGGCGCGCTGGCGGGTCTCCTGAGTGGTGCCGGTCTGGCTGATGTCGTCGGTACTGCAGGCGGTTGCACACAAGGCAGCGGCACACACTGTGGCGGCTGCAAGATAATAAGCATATCGTCTCATAATCGAAGGGAATTATAAGGGGTTGAACAATAAGCCGGCGGGCGTGCAAGTGTGGGTAACTGTGCATCGTCCGCCGGCGGCAATATCTTTTTTTTTGGGGGGGGTAGATTGCCCTGGGGCGAAGGCTACCCCTTGGAGAATGCTCCGCCTAACATGGGCAGAAGAAAAACGGCGGCGCCTATCACGCTGAACAGAAGCACACACACTGCGGCGGTGGCTATTCCGGCCACAACCGCGGCCATCACTTTTTTCCTTGTCGATAGTTTCTTTTCGTTGTTGTCTGTTGTTGTCATGATCTTCACGCCCCTTTGTTGACCCGGTGGGCGCGTCCGGCTTTTGAAATATTTTAAAAATCGGTGATATTTCGCACGTCCTATAATAGGGCGCACCATCTGTGTAGTATGTGCTGTATGTTGTCAGTCCTCCAGCGGCACGAGCTTAATCTGCATATCCAGAGCGTCGGCTATGCGTACCAGGCTGTCGATGCGGGGGTTATACTTGCCGGTCTCAGTCTTGCAGATATTGCCCTGGGTGATGCCGCTTTTCGCGCTCAGTTGCTCAATCGTGAGGCCCTTGGCCTGGCGGCACTGGCGCAGGTGTGCGCCAAACTGGGTGCGAAACTCCTGCTTGTCGATAAAACACATGTCCCGGTGCTCCTTGCACACCCAGAAGCCCAGAGCTTGCAGGGCGGCCGTGCGGCGCTCTGCCTCCTCCATCGTGCGGCTCACGGGCACGTATATCTGTTTGCTCGCCTCGTCGTTGAACTCATGCAAGCGGAAGGTTATTGACACGCCCGTTTCCGTGTCGCGGGCGGTAAGGAAGTCGGCCGCCTGGGCCGGCTCAAGTACAAAGGTACTGAATTTTCCGTGATTTCCTATCTTCTCCATAACAGGTTATTCCTCTTCATCTTCTTCGTTAAACTTCAATTCGTCGGGACACCAGGCCGGCCACCACAACAGATCATGCGCCCAGACGGCGGCATCCTTGCTATCGCAATATTGCCAAAACACATATACCAGGTTGATAACCTCTCGGGCCTCGCTATTGCTCAACATCGACAGAGCGCCCATCAAGTTTTCCGTTTCGGCCTCCGTCAAATTGAGGGCGGTAGTGCCGGCGGTGTAGTCGTCCATCTCATCGGACAGGCGGTCGGCTGTCTCGTCGTCGTCCCAGTCTATCAATACGCCATTGAGTGCGTCGGCCATGGCCAGCCAATAGCGCTCATTGGCCAACATCCAGATAGCACGACAGCGCGCAGCCGTGTTGCAGGTCACTACTTCGCGAGCCGTCTGGGCCAGCCAGTCGCCTATCTCGCGCATGATAGTGGCGGCGCTCTTTATCTGTTCCTCGGTCATATTGGCCGGGGTAGTTACTTTTTGGGTCTTGTTAAACAAGCCTTCGCAAAAGTCGATGCTAAGGCCCGTTTGTTTGTCGTCCACGCGCCAAACCATGTTGGCGCAGGGCGTAAGGGTAAATCTTTCGTTGTTCATAATCTTATATATTTTTGTTTCGGGTGCCGACAATTCCGGTGATTTCGCCGGCACCCTATAACGTTAATAATCAGTGATATTACATGTGTGCCATAACGTAGTTGACTACGCGGTCAGTGTAGCGACGTAAGCCGAACAGTTTGCCGTACTTGTCGAGGTCGGCCAGGCTAATACTATCCACCTCATGTCCCTCGGCTGCCTCCACGCGAGCCTTAAAACTCTGAGTGCCAGGACGGCAGTTGCCGGCGGCCAGACTGTCGGCGAAGGTAAACATATAGTTGGCCAGAGCAGCCTTTTTATCGGCCGTTTTCGCGCGCTTGTTGAGGATGTCCAGAACCTGTTGAGCACGCTTTTCGGCGTTGATTTTTTTCGCCTCGGCCAGGCTTTTGGCCTGGATATGCTCGCCGCGCACAAGATA
>CAVIPZ010000080.1:0-8397 GCA_963644715.1 bacterium
TTTCTGGTCATGTTCTTCGTCGGCATCTGCCAAGGCATGCAGCCCATTGCGGGCTATAACTACGGCGCAGGTCACCCCGAACGTCTTAAACAGGTGTTTAAGCTGACCATGAAAGTGTGTGTGATCATAGGACTCGCCGGCAGCATCATCTCCTGCCTCTTCCCTGTCACGATGGTCAAAATTTTCACCACCGACACCGAACTGCTCCGTATCGGCAGACCGGCTATGCGCTTCATGATGGTGATGTTTCCGCTGATTGCCTTCACCATCGTCAATTCCAACTTCTTCCAGTCAATCGACAAACCCTGGATCGCCATCCTTATCAGCCTCTCGCGCCAACTGCTGTTCGTGCTTCCGTTGGTCTATATTGTGCCCGTGATTTTTACGAATTTAGGCTTCGACGGGCTGACAGGCGTCTGGTGTGCCTGCACCATCTCCGATGTGATGGGCGCCGTGCTCGCCGCCATCCTCTTCCTCTCCCAACGCAAAATCTTCAAGGCATAACGGAACAGAAATAAGACATAATACTCTTTTTCGACTGGCGCACAAGCCCTGAGCTGACTTAAACTTAATTAGGAATCAGAAATGAGGAATTGAAAAGGGGCAATACGCGTAACGCCTCTACATTCTAAGTTCTGTTTCGTGCGGCCGCCGCATGTTTCAAAATGCGCCTTATTTCGCTACAAGATGCAAAAAAAACGTTTCGTAGCGGAATAAACGTTATTTCAGGATAAAATTTGTACTTTTGCACACTTTAGAATTGTTGACAGATGTGTGAAATTATTGGCAGGAAGAAGGAAATTGCAGAACTCAACCGCTATTACCATAGCGGAAGGGCTGAATTTGTAGCCGTATATGGCCGCAGGCGAGTAGGAAAAACTTTCCTCATTGACGAAGTTTTTCACGACAATATGGTTTTTCATCACACGGGGTTGTCACCATACGACCGACAACGCCGAATCACCCTAAAAGACCAATTGCAGAACTTCTATTTCTCGCTGCTCCGTCACGGAATGGAAAACATAGCCCAGCCCAACTCTTGGATGGAAGCGTTCTTTATGCTCGAAAAACATTTGGAAGCCTGCAACAATGGCACCCGGCAAGTGGTTTTCATTGACGAGTTGCCCTGGATGGACACCGCACGTTCGGGATTCCTTACAGCATTGGAAGCCTTTTGGAACGGATGGGGCAATACACAACACCAACTGCTCTTGATTGTTTGCGGATCGGCCACTTCATGGATGCTCGACAATCTCATCAACAACAAGGGCGGACTGTACGGCCGTCTTACCGGCGAAATCAAACTTTCGCCCTTTACGCTGAAAGAGTGTGAAGACTTCTACCGCAGCCACAACATCCAAATGACACGCTATAACATCGCACAAGCCTATATGATTATGGGCGGCGTGCCGTTTTATATGAATTTGTTCAATCCGTCGTACAGTCTGGCACAAAACGTTGACGCGTTGTTTTTTGCACGTAATGCAAAATTGGGCGACGAGTTTGAGCGGCTCTTCCATTCCGTGTTTGACAATGCAGAAGATTGTATGAAGATTGTCAAATGTCTGGGAAGCCGTCACGCCGGATTCACGCGACAGGAACTTGCAGAAAAAACCGGACTGAACCCCAATGGCGACTTTACCAAAACACTGAAAGCATTGACAGCCAGCAATTTCATCGTCAAATATGTTCCTTTTGGATTTTCATTGCGTGAAGAACATTACAAGTTGGCAGATTCTTTTTGTTGGTTTTGGCTTCATTTCAAAGAGTCGAAGCCAACCGTTGAGACGGACTATTGGCAAAAACATCTCAAAGAGAGCGAAATTGCTGTATGGCGAGGCATTGCCTTTGAAGAACTGTGCCTGCAACACATCTCCCAAATCAAATATGCGCTTAGCATCGGCGGCGTTTCTTCCCAAGAGTCTGCTTTGATTGTCAAAGGCAACGATGAAATCGACGGTATGCAGATAGACTTGCTGATACAACGGGCTGACGACGTGGTGAACATCTGCGAGATGAAGTTCTGCCAAGCCCCGTATTCTGTCACAAAGCAGTATGCCAAGGTATTGAGTTCCAGATTGCAAACTCTGCAACAGAAATATCCCCGTCTGACGTTCCATCTTACCTATATTGGCAGTTCAGAACTCGTCAGGAACGAGTACGCAGACTTGTTCGTTTCAAGTGTCACGCTCGATGAAATGTTCGTTTGACTAATCGAGGACTTACGACGCTTACCGTCCAGCGTACGAGGCCAGCGAGGACTTAAGACTTGAATAGTAATTTTTGAATTAGGAATCAGAAATGAGGAATTGAGGAGTGACAATATGCGTAACGCCTCTAAATTCTACATTCTAAGTTCTGTTTCATGCGGCAGCCGTGTGCTCCTGTCCAAAAAATTAAGAATTAACAGAAAAAAACGCTACATTTGCCGCGCTAATTATTTTTCAGATTTTAACACCACGAGTTTTACGGCTTTCCGTGAATCTCGCCAATTTTGAAGACAGAAAACCACTGACAATTTATAGCATATTGATTATGACAGACAACAGGAAGGAAGTGGAGCGTGCCGAGCTTCACAGAACCATTTGGGCGATAGCAGACGAAATGCGGGGATCCGTGGATGGATGGGACTTCAAGTCCTATATTCTGGGAATGTTGTTCTATCGTTATATAAGTGAGAACATAACGGCATATATCAACAAGGGCGAGTGGGAGACGGGCAATGCCGACTTCAACTATGCGGCCCTTGCGGATGAAGTGGCCGAAGGCGTGAGAGAAGAGATGGTGGGAGTGAAGGGTTTCTTCATACTCCCGTCCCAACTCTTTGAGAATATCTGCAAGACCTGCGACACCGACCCGAACCTCAACATGACCTTGGAGAGTATCTTTTCTTCTATCGAGAACTCCGCCAAAGGCACACAGAGCGAAGACGACTTCAAGGGCCTTTTCGCCGACCTTGACGTCAATTCAAACAAACTCGGCAGCACCGTCATAAAGAGAAACGAAAAACTGGTCAAACTCCTTCGCGGCGTCCAGTCAATGAAACTTGGGGACTACCAATCCAACACCATTGACGCCTTCGGCGATGCCTACGAATATCTTATGAGTATGTATGCCTCCCATGCGGGCAAGAGCGGCGGCGAGTTCTACACTCCGCAGGAAGTGAGCGAACTGCTGACCAGACTGGCCACGGTGGGCAAGACGGAAGTGAATAAGGTCTATGACCCGGCCTGCGGTTCAGGTTCTCTACTTTTGAAGGCGGCCAAGATACTCGGCAAAGACAATGTCCGTCAGGGGTTCTACGGGCAGGAGATCAACCTCACCACCTACAACCTTTGCAGGATCAATATGTTTCTTCACGACATCGACTATGACAAGTTTGACATAGCCTGCGAAGACACCCTTCTTTCGCCCCAGCACTGGGATGACGAGCCGTTTGAAGTGATTGTGTCCAATCCGCCATATTCAATCAAGTGGAAGGGTGATGACGACATAACCCTTATCAACGACCCGAGATTCGCGCCGGCCGGTGTCCTTGCGCCGAAGTCCAAGGCGGATCTGGCCTTCATAATGCACTCTCTCTGCTGGCTCTCGACCAACGGAACGGCCGCGATAGTATGTTTCCCGGGGGTGATGTATCGTGGCGGAGCGGAGAAGAAGATAAGGCAGTATCTCATAGACAACAACTTCGTGGATTGCATTATCCAGTTGCCGGACAACCTCTTCTTCGGGACGAGCATAGCCACCTGCATTATGGTCCTGAAGAAGTCGAAGAAAGACAACTGCACCCTGTTCATTGACGCCACGAAGGAGTGTGTCAAGATCACCAACTCCAACAAACTCACGGACGAGAATATACAGAATATCCTGAAGGTCTTCACCGACAGGACTGACGTCCAGTATGTGAGCAGATTGGTGTCGAATGAGGAGATTGCCAAGGGAGACTACAATCTGTCTGTCTCAACTTATGTAGAGCAGGAAGATACCCGCGAGAAAGTGGATATCGTGAAGCTGAACGCTGAACTGGCAGAGATAGTGGAGCGAGAGAATGTTCTCCGGGCGGAGATTGACAAGATTATCGCTGAACTTCAATAAGGACTGGACTATGAGCAGATTGGAAGAACTGACGAACGAAGCGGGCGCCATGGGGAAAGACATTTCCGCGATGGACGAGCAAGGAGGAAGAACGCCGTTAGGCGAACTGATACAGCGATACTGTCCTGACGGGGTGGAGTATCATAAAGTCAAAGAATTTTATACGAGACTTAAAGGCACTCCTATCACGGCTGGCAAAATGAAGGAGATTGCCACTCCTTCTGGTTTGGTAAGGATTTTCGCTGGTGGGAAAACCGTGATAGATGCAAACGAAGCAGATATCCCCAACGCCAATATTACAAGGGTCCCAGCCGTTCTGGTTCAGTCAAGGGGTGTAATTGACGTAGTATATTATGATAAGCCCTTCACTTTCAAAAATGAAATGTGGGCATATACAAATGACAATAAGACTTCTGTAAAATATCTCTATTATATTCTTAAAAACAATGTCCAGACTTTTAGAGATGCGGCTTCAGGAATGGGATCTCTCCCACAGATTTCTCTTGGCATAACAGAAGACTTTGAAATCCCGGTCCCGCCACTCCCGGTGCAGGAAGAGATAGTCAGGATTTTAGACAGTTTTACAGAACTGCAAGCAGAACTGCAAGCAGAACTGCAAAAAAGGAAGCAACAATACAACTATTATCGGGATAACTTATTGTCCTTCAATAATATAGATATGAGGGGGGGTCAAGAAGCGATAAGATGGATGAGATTGGGTGATATTTGTGAAATAAAAGGAAGAATTGGATTTAGAGGATATACCAGAGAAGACCAAGTAAAAGAAGGTCAGGGAGCTCTTTCTTTAAGTCCAAGTAATATCCAAGATGGACAGATGGATTATTCAAAAGGCACATATATAACTTGGGCAAAGTATAACGAATCTCCTGAAATTATGACTTATAACGGAGATATTATTTTTTGCAAGACAGCCTCAATAGGTAAAGTGGCCTTGGTTAAAAATCTGCCATATAAAGCCACAATCAATCCCCAACTTGTGGTTCTTAAGAATATCCAATGCAACGCCCAATATTTAACTTATGTTTTGGAAACGACTATGATTCAAAACAAAGTGAAATCATTAGCAGGTGTTGGATCTGTCCCCAACATATCACAGAAAGCATTAGCAGAAATGTTAATACCAATCCCTACACTCTCTACTCAAGAAAATATTGTAGGGATTCTCAGCAGATTTGACACATTGGCAAATGACCTTTCTGTTGGTCTCCCTTTAGAGATCGAGAAGAGACAGCAGCAGTATGAGTATTACCGGGACAGGCTGCTGAACTTCAGGCGGATAGACGCATAACCCCAAATAACACGATATGTCGCAATACAATATTATAGCCGAGAGCGCGGAATACACGGTGGTGTCGGCCTACGAGCGGACGGCCAGCACTGCCGACGCCTACCAGAGTGAAGCCGAACTTGAAAGAGAGTTCATTCACCTTCTGGGCGAACAGGGTTATGAGTATCTCCCTATCCACACGGAAGCCGACCTCGTGGCCAATCTCCGCACCCAGCTGGAGAAACTCAACAACTACCAATTCACTGATAATGAGTGGAATCATTTCTTCAACGAGTGTATAGCCAACAAGAATGACGATATCGAAGCCAAGACACGGAAGATACAGGAAGACTATATTCAGGTCCTGAAAAGAGACACCGGAGAGAGCCAAAACATTTACCTTCTGGATAAGGAACATATTCACAATAACTTTGTCCAGGTCATAAACCAGTATGTCGAAGAAGGCGGCAACTACGACACCCGCTACGACGTGAGCATATTGGTCAATGGTCTCCCACTTGTCCATATCGAACTCAAGCGCCGGGGTGTCCAGATCCGTGAAGCCTTCAACCAGATAGACCGCTACCAGAGGGACAGTTTCTGGGCCGGCTGCGGACTGTATGAATATGTCCAGATCTTTGTTATCTCCAACGGCACCAACACCAAGTATTACTCCAACACCACCCGCGCCAACCTCCTCCGGGAGCAGGAGACAGGCGGCAGAAACAAGTCGAAGAAGACCTCAAACTCATTTGAGTTCTCTTCATTCTGGGCGGACGGCAACAACAAGGTGATCACGGACCTTCTGGACTTCACCAAGACCTTCTTCTCCAAACACACCCTGCTGAATATTCTCACCAAGTATTGTGTCTTCACCAGTGAGAAAATGTTGATGGTCATGCGGCCTTACCAGATCGCCGCCACAGAAAGGATAATCCAACGGATAAATGTGGCGCACAACTATCGTCTCTACGGGTCCATTCAGGGCGGCGGATATATCTGGCACACAACGGGTTCAGGCAAGACACTCACTTCATTCAAGACGGCGCAGCTCGCCTCCCGGCTGCCTTATATAGACAAGGTTCTATTTGTCGTCGATCGCAAAGACCTTGACTACCAGACAATGAAGGAGTATAACCGATTTGAAGAAGGGGCGGCTGACGGCAACTCTTCAACGGCCGTCCTCCAAAGGCAACTTGAGAACAAGGACAAGAGCGGCGGTTATCACGACTACCGTATCATTATCACCACCATACAGAAACTGTCCATATTCATTCAAAAGAACAAGAACCACCCTGTCTTTCAGCAACGGGTGGTGATTATCTTTGACGAATGCCACAGGTCCAATTTTGGTGAAATGCACACCGCAATCACCAAGAACTTCAAGAAGTATCACCTGTTCGGTTTCACGGGCACACCTATCTTCGCACAGAACGCGGGGACTGGCGGCAATATGAACCTGAAGACCACCCAGCAGGCCTTCGGGGACAAACTCCACACATACACTATCGTTGATGCAATCAATGACGGCAATGTCCTGCCTTTCAGGATTGACTATGTCAATACCGTAAAGGAGAAAGAAGGCATTCTGGACACCAAAATTTCGGCCATAGACAGGGAACGTGCAATGTCTTCACCGGAGAGGGTTTCTTTGGTTGTGAAGTATATCCTTGAACACTTCAGCCAGAAGACCTGCCGGGGCAAGTCCTATTCATTCAGGGTTCTGGACGATATTCATAAGGTGGCGAGCGCGAAGAAGGGAGAAGACCCGCAGGAGCATAAGACGGCGAGAAAACTTGACGGGTTCAATGCAATGTTTGCGGTCGCGTCCATTGATATGGCCAAGACCTACTACAATGAGTTCAAACGGCAACAGGCCGAACTCCCCGAAGCCCAGAGACTGAAGATAGCCACCATATTCAGTTATGGGGCGAATGAAGAAGAGATAGACGGCATTCTCTCAGAAGAGAACCCTGAGAGCACCACCCAGCTGGACCAGCAGTCAAGGGACTTTCTTGAAGGGGCGATAGGCGACTATAACAGAATGTTCTCCACCAACTACGACACTTCAAGCGACAAGTTTCAAAACTACTATAAGGACTTGTCCCTTAGAATGAAGAACAGACAGGTGGATCTGTTGATAGTGGTCAATATGTTCTTGACAGGATTTGACGCGACCACACTGAACACCTTATTTGTCGATAAGAACCTTAAACAACACGGACTTATCCAGGCATTCTCGAGAACCAACAGGATACTCAACTCCGTCAAGGTCTTTGGCAATATCGTTTGTTTCAGGGACTTGCAGCAGGAGACAGACGACGCCATAGCCCTGTTTGGGGACAAGGACGCCAGCAGTATCGTTATCCTGAAAGACTTTCTGTCTTATTTCAACGGTTATGACACCGAGAACGGCAAACACTGTTTCGGTTATAAGGAGTTGGTTGAACAACTCCAAGAAGAGTATCCGGTAGGACAACCTATTCTGGGAGAAGAAGCCGAGAGACGGTTCATAAGTCTGTTTGGCAGCATTCTCAAATCCAGAAATATCCTTTCTTCATTTGACCAGTTTGAGAAAGAAGATATACTGGACGACAGGGAGTTGCAGGACTACCAGAGCAATTATCTGGATCTGCAGGACAAGTGGCGCAAGAGAAGGAGCGGGGACAAGGAGAACATAAATGACGACCTTGTCTTTGAGACTGAACTCATAAGACAGGTCGAGATCAACATTGACTATATCCTTATGTTGGTCCAGAAGTATCACGACACCAACTGCGCCAACAAGGAGATTTTGGTCAGCATAACCAAGGCAATCGGGTCCAGTATGCAACTCAGGAGCAAGAAAGAACTCATTGAGAGTTTTGTTGCCAGCGTAAGTATTGACACAGACATAGAGCATGGTTGGCGGGAGTATGTCCAGAAACAGAAGGCACAAGATTTGCAGAAAATCATAGAGACAGAACACCTGAAACCTGAAGAGACCGAGAAATTCATAGAGAGCAGTTTCAAGG
>CAVIPZ010000081.1:0-8360 GCA_963644715.1 bacterium
TTGAGGTTCAGGAGCCGCCTCGCAAGAAACCTGCAGTGCAAAGCCAGCCTTGACCGTACTTCCATCAGAATGGAAATAGAGTGTCAAAGACCCAGTGGTAGAGGTGCAAGCCGGAATTGTGCCGGCAGAGGTGCCCGAGGTGGTGAAGAGCTGCGTGCCTGTATTGTCTGCCCCGTCATAGATGGTCAGATAGTCGTAAGTTGACTCCGTTGCATAATTGCCGATGCCCTCCACTTTGACCACATTGCCAGCCGTGGCAGGGTTAATCACGACTGTAGCGTCGCAATTGGAAGAATAATTGGCGTCAGCGCCGCCGTCGTCATAGATGATGCCGTCGCATATAGTAAGCGTTGTGGTGCCGGATGTCGGGAAGTTGTAGCTGCCCGGGGTGGCGGTTACTGGGCCTGTCCAGCCGCTGACATCGCCTGCACCGCAGTTGGCCTGTACATAGAAATCGTATTGGGCAATCGAAAGTCCCGTCACTGTAAACGGGTTGGTAGTGGCAGTCACCGTCGTGCCTGTGCCTTGCGTGAAGCCTTGCGGACCATACTCGATGTTCCAAGCCGTAGCCGTGCCGTTTTCTGTCCATGCAATGTCAACGGA
Organism: bacterium; assembly: GCA_963644715.1. GTDB lineage: Bacteria > Bacteroidota > Bacteroidia > Bacteroidales > WCHB1-69 > F23-D06. The sequence continues at coordinate 604 of CAVIPZ010000081.1, forward strand.
AGAAGCGGTCGCATTAGAAACTGTAAGACCAGACGGGTCTGGGCAGGTGACGGGCACAATGCTGATGGAGTCGATGACAGCCGGAGGAGTGGTGCCGCCACTGCCGTCGTTGCGCCATACAAAGTAGATTCTGCGGACTTGGTTGGCATTTGTGCCGTCAAGCATGCAGGTAAAGTGCTGTGTGGTGGTCTGCTGGTTCAACTTTTGAGCCACCATTGTAGCGCCTTGAGGTGCCACATCATACGTGGCAAGCACATTTCCGGCACTAACGGTTGCAGGGTCGCCTACATATACTCTGAAATAGTCGTAGTTTGACTCACCTTTGCATTTCCAGTCAAACGAAAGTTCGTAACCCGGATAGTTGCCGAAGTTGACATCGCGGTATGCCCAAGACACAGATACGGAATTGATGGTATAGGTGGATGATGTGCCCGTGTTGGAGACGAAAAGCTTGGCTTTGTTCTCTTCTGTCGGCTGACCGATATACCATTTGTTGGCCACAGTGCCGTTCTGGAATCCCCAATTGCTGTTTTCTGTCGTATCGGTAAAGTCCGTGAAATAGGGCACTGCTGCCGGATTGTCAGACGGTGTTACAAAACCGATTGATTCCCAGTCGCTGCTTCCTGGCATGCCGGCGCAGTTGGTTCTTATGTATGCCCTGTAAGCGCTGTTGCCCTGAAGACCGGTCAGAGAATAACTTGTCGAGGTTACGGCTATCGGGTTCTCAAAATCCGGGGTCTGTCCGTCGGTCACATACACCAGTTCCCAAGCTGATTGGGAGGGGTCATCCGTCCAAGTGATGTCGGCGGTGGTGGCTGTCGTCGTTACGGCAAGATCCTGCGGTGCAGCACAGTCAGGAATCACGTCAAGTTCGACATCATCGACACAAATGCCGGCAGAGGTTGTGTGGTAGGTCTTCAGTGCTACGTACTTGGCCGTTCCCGTATAAGAATCCAACGGGGCGCGCATCAGTTGCCAGGTATTCACAGCAGTTACAGCCATGGTGTCTATCGGCACAAATGTTGTCACATCAGCCGGGTCAGACACAACACCGACAATGAGTTTGGCATTGAGGGAAGCAGACCTCATTTGGAAAGAGAGCCGCAACGTGTTCATTTGCAAATTGTCGCTCAACTCTGGCAGAATCGCAACATTGTAAGTGGAGGTGCCGGCATAGAAATAGATGCTTCTGTTTCCGCTGTAATAATAAGTACTATAAACATACGGATAGTTTGTAGAGGTGGAATTGTTGGAGAATCTGGACCAACATTCAGGGAAGTTTGCAGAGCCGGAAGCATAAGTATCGAAATTCTCCGTGAACGGGAGTGTCTCAATCTGTCCGCAGGCGGTTCTGAACGTATATAAGGTCCATGCACCGTAGTCGCCGCCGGCGCATACAATGCGCACATACACATCGTACGAGGAACTGGCGATGAGTTCAGAAATAGCGATAGAATCGGCACTGACCTGAACAGGCGTTGCCGTAGCCAGGTCAACGGTGCCGGAGAGTCCGTAGCAGATTTCCCATTCCGTCTCGTTGCCGCCGGGTGTCCATGTGATGGTTGCACTGGTTGTTGTGACATTCTCTGCGGCAATGTCTTCAACACGTCCGCAGAACGGGATCTCTTGGATGGTAACATCATCAAGGTAAATGTAGTTGGAAATCCATTGCGGTGCCCGGAACGCAATATAACGGCCGTTGCCGGTATATTCATCCGTGCTCACTTCGCCCAATTCCCAAGTGCTGAGCTGTTCGGGCGAGAAACGGCCGATGGTCTCAAACGTGCTGACATCCGTCGGGTCTGTCATAATGCCGACCTCGATGAAATAATTTGCGGATGTTGCTCTCACATAGAAAGAGACTTGCAGGTTATTCATCTCTATATCGTTGCCGATACGCGGTGCGGCAGCGTATGAATAGTTGCTTGACGAACCGTAGAAATAGAGCGAATAGGGTGCAGAATTGGACTGTGTACTGTAAATGTACGGATAGGATATAGTAGAATTTGTGCCACGGTACCAGCAAGGGATGAAGTAGGCTGCGCCGCTGCCCGCTGCACCGTTGAAGTTCTCCGTATAAGGAAGCGTTGTGATGTACGAACACGGCGTATTAGCGGTCACTACGCTGTAATCGCTGGTTTCGGAACCGCAATCTGAACGCATACGGATGCTGTATTCGGCATCCGGAACAAGGTTCTCAATCGTGTAAGGCGAAGCGGTTACTGTGCCCTCCGAGGTCCAAGCCGTGTCGGTGCTCAATTTGTATTCTATTTGCCAAGCCGACTCTGTGTTGCCGGCTGCCCATTCTAACGTTACGGCACTGCTGTCAACGGCCGTAACAATGACGTTCGGAGCCACACAAGTGGTTGCTTCATTACATGCAACGAATTTGACGTTGTTGCGCTTTGCAACCAATGTACCTGACCCAGGTGAAGCGGGATTGATATTGCTTCCATCAGTCCGATTGTAGATGGCCTTGTTATCTGTAGTGGCATGAGTATTGAACGTATAACTTGAACCATTGTAAGATTCCGAGTTGTCATCTACAATGAGTGCCAGGTTGTCAACACCATTGTATTGGAAAGGCGTGGTCAACAGAACTCTGTTCCAGCCTTGCTGGAAATTCATCGGGCCGGTATATACTGCCGTGGCGCTGTCAATCGGAATCCAGTCGGAGCCGGAAGCGAATCTCGATTTAGAAGTATGGGCCAAATAGACCGTAACATTGGTTTTGGCAGAAAGAGGCGAACTGTAAGCATATTCAAACTCAATGCTGCTGATAGCCATTGCGCCACCCAACTCAACAGAGTCATAAATCTGCTGCGTGTAATTGTATTTGTAGAAGTTATTGAACGGCAGCCCATTATAACTCGACTGTGTGCCATTGTTGACGGTTGTTTCTGTTGCTGATAAGCAGCCGGTTGTGAAAAGGGCCGTTGCTGTATCTGCCGTTCCCTCCGTACAGTTGGAACTGACTCGCACATTGTATGTGGTCTGCGGGGCAAGTCCCGTCATAAAGTAACTGGAGCCTGCCACGGCGCTGTTTGCGGTCTGCCAGTTGTCCTGGCCGGCTTCCGTGAACTCTATCAAATAGTCTGATACGCCCTGCAATGCAGCCTTCCATTTGAGCATAGCGGAACGTCCGGCGATATTGCTGACGGTAAGGTTTGACGGTCCGAAACACGTCGGGGTGTAATCCAGTCTCACGTTATCCACATAAACGTATGATGAAGAGGCTTCTGGTGCATAGAATGCCAAGTAAACGGTGTCGAATGTTTGCGTAAACGGCACATAGAAAGTCTGCCATTCAGACACTTCAGCATAGTCGCTAGGATAGATGGTTTTCAAAACTGTCAAAGTGTTCAGGTCAGCGGGGTCAGTCATCACGCCAACATCCAAACGTCCGTAAGCGGCACTGGTTTTCATAGCTTTAAATCTGAGCATCAGTGCATTGGCTTCGTGTTCAGTGATATCGATAGCCGGTGATGTTGCCAATGAGTAAATGGCGCTGGTGGCATAGAAATAGAGTGCGCCCACATTGCCGGAGTCTGAAACGCTGTTCACGTAAGGGTATCTCGTTGTAGCGGTGCTGTTGGTAAACTTGTCCCAACATTCGGGATATGCATTGCTGCCCGTGCCGCACTGGTCAAAGTTTTCCACAAACGGAATGACTGCTGTGGGCGCGCAGCGGGTCTGGAACGAAACAACATTCGACCAAATGCTCTCCCCGTCGCCGCAAGAAGCCTTGACATATACGTCGTAGCCTGTATTAGGAACAAGGTCAGTAAGGGTATAAGGACGGCTGTTGGCCGAAACAGGCGTTGCTGCATCGGGGTCGCCGCCAACAGACACAACGGCAATTTGCCAATCCGTCTCAGTGCCTTGCGGAGTCCAGTTTATCGTGGCCTGGTTGTTTGAAATGCGGCTTACTTCCACATCTATCGGTTTCAGACAGGTGGGCATCAGCGACACGGTGAAGTTGTCAACGTATGTATAGCCCGAAATGGTGCCGGGCTTGCGCAATGCCAGGTAAGAGCCATATCCTGTGAAGTCGGAAAGATGTTCTTCCACTTCATACCAAGTGTTGGTTGTTTCCCATTCTGCTCCCGTCCAGGTCTTGATGGTCTGGAATGTGGAGATGTCGGTAGGGTCAGACATCACACCCAACTGAAGCGCGCCATAACCGTTTGAGGTGCTGGATCTCTTGATCCTGAAATTCACCATCAGCGTGTTGATCGGGTTGGTGTTCGTGTCAATCTGCGGAGCAATAGCGCAAGAGTACGCACTTGACGTGCTGTAGAAATAGAGACAGCCAGTGCCAGAATAAGGTGTTGTGGAAGAGATGTACGGATAACCTATAGAAGATGTTGTCGTGTACAACCTCGACCAGCAAGAGGGGAAAGCGCTGGAAACGGTACCGTAGCTGTCAAAATTCTCAGCATAAGGGATGGTCATGTAAGTGGCGCAGGCTGTTCTGCAAGAAACAGAGGTCCAAGCACTGGTTTCGGTGCCGCATACAGTTCTAATAAATATTGTATAGGCCGTGCTGGCTTCCAGTTGGTCAAGCAGGGCGGTGGTGTCTGTTACGGTCATCGGGGTAAGCAAGTCGGGATTTGAACCGGTCGGGCCAATGCACACCTGCCATTCGGAATCGGTATCCGCGCCCTTGTTCCACGTGACCGTCACTGTTGACGTGGTGGCCATGCTGTCGATAGTGGCAAGGTTTACGGGCATAGCGCATGTATAGCCTTTCAGGGTTATGTTGTCGATGGCAATCGGAGGGTTGGAACCGTTAGTTGCGTTGTTGCGCCACATCAGGTAGAGGCGCATCAGGCCGTTGTCGCCCCAGCCGTCGGTGCGGTCGAGTATCAGGTTCACATGGCTCCAGTCTTCTTTGCGGTTCAGATACTGGCTGCCGCCAACCGTAAGGTAGTTGGCTCCGGCAATGGAGGAAACCGTTCCTGTAGTGTTGGCAACCACTTGCGTATGTGAGGTTTTTGAGAACCATACCTTGAGGTAATCGTTCGATGATTCGCCTATGCCCTTGTAGTCTAGCGTGAGGGCATAGTAGCGGTAGTTGGTATCCATAGCAATGTCGCGCACCGCATACACAACGCCCGGCTCGGAGTTGTCGTAAGCGTTGGTGACACCGTTGTCGTTGGATATGTAGAGCGAATTGCCGTCCGTGCCGACGTGCGTAGCGTTGCCGATATGCCATGCGTTCACGGCCGTGTCGTTCACCAAGGTCCAGTTGCTGTTCTCGTCAGCGTCTTCAAAGCCGCACACGTAAGGCATTGTGGCAGGGGCAGTATAGAGCGTATAGGCTGTAATTGTCCTGTTCTGGCTCTGCTCGCCGCCGCCGCAGTCTGCCGCAACGGAAACAAGGTAAGCAGTGTTGGCCGTAAGGCTTGAGAGCGAATAACTGGTTTCGGCAACCGGGAGCGTGACCAATGAGGTAGAGTCTCCTTCCGGCATATAAGATAAAATCCATGACGATTCTGAACCTTCGGAATGCCACGTGACATCAAAGGAGTTAGGGGCGAAGTTGCTGGCCGTCAGGTTGCTGACGCGCGGACAGTTTATAATCGGCGGTGTAAAGGTATAGACGAGTCCGGAATCAGGATGAGAAGAGGATGAGATAGAAGCGGTATTGGTTGTAACCGTTGAACTGGCAGTAAATGTTGACCAGCTTCCGGAACCCCGCACAATCAGTTTTTCAGAATTGTCAACATCAAACAGACCGACGATGGCGCTTTTGCTTGATGCTATCGTAACAGGTCCGTAGCAAAACTCGATAACATTGGTGGTTTCGTGCAATTTGATCTGGAAGTTGTAGCAGTTGTTGCCATAATAGCTCTGGAACTGTTTCCATTCTATGGTCAGCACCTGATTGGGCGCTGTTCCGGTAACAGCATACGAAGCCTTCCCTTCGGCACCCGGCTTCAAATCGTGCCCCAATGCAGAGATGAAACTGTAGGTTGAGGTCAGGCTCGGTGTTGAAGCGGTGGCAGCATTGCCGATGGTTATGTAGCCATTGCTGCACACATAAAAATTGGTGCCTTGCAGATAAGTGGTTTCCGCAAACTTGAAATCAAAAGGAAGCTGCAATGCCGCATACGAGTCATCTGACACTAACGACAATGCCGTTCCCTGAACGACGGTGTCATACGCCGCGGATGTTGCCTGAAAAGCGTACGACGGTACTGTCTGCGACAAGCCGGCCAATGGTATCAGCAAGCATATCGCCAACAGCATAGAATAAAGTTTTTTAATCATAACTGTTTTTTTGAATTTGTTGATATTTGAATTTATCTTGTTGTTCCTTGCTTCCAAATCCGTAGTTTTAATTTCCCAGAATTTCTTTCTTCCACCCTGTTTTTCCTGTATGATTTCAAGACGTTTTTCCTTGCTCAAAAAGCGGCAACAAATTTAGAAAAATTACGATAGCGCCAAATTGCCGGAGACAAAAAATCATAGTCGGCCTGCGGAATGTCAGTTGCAGACTATGAATAATGCCCTTTCATCATCTTCAGAATGTGGATTTCACAATCCCTGTTCCGGTCTGTCCATAGCGGTGCGTTCTGCTTTATTTCGGATTTCATTGAAAAATAATCCGCATTTGGACGCACGGCAGATGTCCTTTTCTGTAACAGAATCATAACCGCATCGCAACGGTTTCGCAACGCGCTTTCTGCTCTTTTGCGCCGTGAAAAAATTATACAAAATCTAAATCCAAAAAAAATGAAAATGTTTTTCCAAAAAGGTCAGCTGACCTTAGTGTGCCTGATGATGGCCGTCTCTTCACTGTTTGCTCAAAACGACACCGTAAAGCCGGCTTTCAAACCTAACGGCAAGCCTATTGTGACGGTTTTCGGCAATTTCCACTCCGTGTTCACCAGTCCGCAAAACACCGGCTTTGAACTTGAACGTGCCTATCTGGGCTATCAGCATAATTTCAGCCCGAACGTCTCCGCCAAGGTTGTGGTGGACATGGGCAAGTCGTCTGACGTGAGTGACCTCAACCGTCTGGTATATCTTAAAAATGCCGTTGTAACCTGGAGGAAAGGGAACTTCACCTTAAACGCCGGCCTAACGGGCATGCAACTTTTTGATGTTCAGGAGAAAGCCTGGGGGCATCGTTATCTGATGAAATCGTTCCAAGACGAGTACAAGTTCGGGCACAGCGCCGACCTCGGTTTGGTGATGCAGTACAAGTTCGCTTCGTGGGCCAAGGCTGACCTTACACTCGTCAACGGCGACGGATACAAGAAAGTGAACCTCGGCACCGACTTCCTCTATGGCGCGGGCTTGACATTCCTGCCCGTGGATGGGCTCACGCTGCGGGTTTATGGCTCTTACCGCGACTTTGACCACAGCGACTCGTTGGCGGTGGGGCAAGGCAACCTTTCGTGCTTTGTGGGCTACAGCGGCAAGACGGTGAGCACCGGCGCCGAATATGACGCCATGTGGAACGCCAACAACGCCTCGGGCAAGCACGAACAAGGCGTGTCTGCCTTTGTGCTGGTCAACCTGCCGAAAAACTTCGAGGTGTTTGCACGCTGGGACTATCTGATGTCGCTGCACCATTGGAACAGCCGCGATGAGCATGCCGCTGTTGCCGGTTTCCAGTACGCGCCCAACAAGCATGTGCGCATCGCCCCGAACGTCAGAGTCGGCATTCCACGCGGCGACGCTTCTAACCCTACCGTTTCGGGATATGTAAACATGGAAGTGAAACTGTAACAAAAACGTAACCG
>CAVIPZ010000082.1:0-8148 GCA_963644715.1 bacterium
TTGCTGATTAAGGGTGCACGTCAGGTAGGCAATACAACGGCATTCTGTATATGCCGCTGTATATGAGTATGTTTATATGACAAATCCTATTCTGTTTTCAAAGTCTTCCTCCTTTGTTGCACAATCTTTCGCTCGATTTTGCGTTATAAACCATAAATTTAAATTCACGCTTATGAAGAAATCATTGATTCTAGTCTGTGCCGTTGCGATGTTCTCTGCCTGCGGGTCGCATAAAAAAGGCACAGAACCGCAAACTGGCACTAAGTCGCTGGTGCTCTATTATTCGCAGACAGGAACAACGAAAAAGGTTGCCGAGCTCATCAGCCAGAAAACCGGCGCAGATATCGAGGCTATAGATGCCGTTAATCCTTATGACGGCGATTACGACCAGACGATTGCCCGCGGAAAACAGGAAATGGAGGACAATATTTTGCCGGACATCAATCCGTTACAAAGCCGCATTGAGGATTATGATACGGTTTATCTTGGTTTTCCCGTATGGTTTGGAACGTATGCCCCGCCGATGGGAAGGCTGATCAAGGACACAGATTTTGCCGGAAAGGTGCTGATTCCGTTCTGCACGTTCGGAAGCGGCGGTCTGGAGTCGAGCGTGGCTAACCTTAAAGCGGCTCAGCCCAACAGCACCGTGCTCGAAGGCTTCGGCATCCGTGCTGCCCGTATGGATGCGGCCTCGGCCGAACTGGACCAGTTTCTGATGCGCCTCGGCATCCTGCCCGGCACTGCTGCGCCACTGCCTCAATATGGTACGCCCGCACCCGTGACGGCTGAAGAAAAAGCGCTGTTTGACGAGGCTTGCGGCGACTATCCTATGCCGCTGGGCACTCCCGTGAGCGTGGCTAAAGCCGACGGCCAGGATTGCACTTACTACTGTTTTACCACCGACAGCAAAAATCCGGACGGCGAAAGCATGTCATTTAAGATTTATGTGGTGAAGCCCGCCGCCGACGGCAGTAAGGCCGAATTTACAAAGGTGGTGCGTTAACAGACCTCTTTTTCAGCACCATATTAATTCCAAAACCCCAACAATGCTCCTCATTGAGTGTTGTTGGGGTTGTTTGTTTTTACTTGTGGGGAAATCAGATTTTGGCAGATCCTGGAGTCCCGACGCTGGTGGCGAATAACTTTTTCACAGTTTCGCGGTCCTGTTCCATTTGCCGGATCAGTTCATCCGTGCTTGAAAACTTTTTCTCGTCGCGTATTTTGCGGACGATGAAAAACGAGACGTTTTTCCCGTAAATGTCTTGTTTGAAGTTAAATATGTTGACTTCGACGGTCAGGGAGGTCAGATGCAGGGTAGGGCGGCTGCCCACATAGAGCATGCCGTAGTAGAGCGTGTCTTCGAAGCGCACCTTTACGGCAAACACGCCTTTCTCAAGGTTGTCGTCTGCCGTCTGCAAGTTCGCCGTAGGAAAGCCGAACAGTTCCCCGTTGTGCAGACCGTGAATGACCGTGCCGTTTATCCAGCCGTTCATTTTATCCGATGCTTCCTGCCAGACTGATGCTCAGCAGTTTCTGGGCTTCGACAGCAAACTCCATAGGAAGTTTGCCTAACACGTCTTTGGCGTATCCGTTTACAATCAGGCTGATGGCGCTCTCCTTGTCGATGCCTCGTTGTTGGCAATAAAAAAGCTGGTCTTCCGAAATCTTGGAGGTGGTGGCCTCGTGTTCCACGACAGACGATGGGTTTGCGCATTTGATGTCGGGCCAGGTGTGCGCTCCGCAGGCATCCCCCATCAGCAGAGAGTCGCACTGCGAGAAGTTACGCGCGTTTTCGGCGTTCTTGGCCACTCTTACAAGTCCGCGGTAGCTGTTCTGGCTTTTGCCTGCCGAGATGCCTTTGGAGACAATCAGGCTTCGGGTGTTGCGTCCCAGATGAATCATCTTGGTGCCGGTGTCGGCTTGCTGGTAGTTGTTAGTGACAGCCACGGAAAAGAATTCGCCTGTCGAATTGTCGCCCAACAGCACGCACCCGGGGTATTTCCACGTTATGGCAGAGCCGGTTTCCACCTGCGTCCACGATATTTTGGAGTTGGCGCCTTTGCACAGGCCGCGTTTCGTGACCAGATTATAGATGCCGCCGTTCCCGTCTTTGTCGCCGGGATACCAGTTCTGGACAGTCGAGTATTTGATTTCAGCGTCTTTCAGGGCGACCAGTTCTACCACGGCGGCGTGCAGTTGGTTCTCGTCGCGTTGCGGGGCGGTGCAGCCCTCCATGTAACTGACGTATGCCCCCTCGTCGGCAATGAGCAGTGTGCGTTCAAATTGTCCTGTGCCGGCAGCATTGATCCTGAAGTAGGTGGAGAGTTCTATCGGACAACGTACGCCTTTGGGGATGTAGCAGAACGAGCCCTCGCTGAATACGGCGGAGTTGAGTGCGGCATAAAAGTTGTCGGTGTAGGGCACCACGGAACCTAAATGCTGCCTTACCAGTTCAGGATATTGCCGGATGGCCTCGCCAAAGGAACAGAAGATGATGCCTTGCTTTTTCAAGGTTTCTGAAAAGGTGGTTTTTACAGAAACGGAGTCCATGACGGCATCCACCGCGACACCGGCCAGTATTTTCTGCTCCTGAAGGTTGATACCCAATTTGTTGAACGTATCTACCAGTTCCGGGTCAGCCTCGTCGAGGCTGTTCAGCTGCTTTTTCTTCTTCGGAATGGCCAGATAGGTGATGTCTTGGTAGTCAGGACGTTTGAAGTCGAGGTGTCCCCAGGTGGGCTCTTTGAGGGTAGTCCAATGCCGGTATGCTTTCAGCCGGAATTCGAGCAGCCATTCGGGCTCCTCCTTGCGGGCTGAGATCATACGGATGACTTGTTCGTTGAGGCCTTTGGGGAACTCTTCGATGTCGATGTCGGAAACGAAGCCGTATTTGTAATCGTTGGTCGTTATCTCGTTGATGATGTTCTGGTCGTTTTCTTCTTTCATTGTTGTTTAGGGTGAAGGGTGTTTCAGGATGGCGCTTATTCGTGTTCCATCAAAAAACGAGAGACTTCCATGCCGGCCACGGCGCCGGAAGCGGCGGCTACGATGGCTTGGCGGTAAATGGGGTCTTGCACGTCGCCGGCCGCCCAAACGCCCTCGATGGCGGTGCGGCAGGTGCCAGGTGTGGTGACGATGTATCCTTGGCCGTCAAGCTCGAGCTGTCCTTTGACAAGGTCGGACACGGGGGTCACGCCGATGGCCTCAAATACGCCGTCCACCGCAAGGGTGGTCTCCTCTTCGGTCTCTTTGTTTTTAATGTGCAGCCCGGTCACTTTTTTGATGAACCCTTTGCGTTCTCCGGTGATCTCGAGTGGGAGGGAGTTCCAGCAGACTTCGATGTTCGGGGCGGCGAACACCTGTTTTTGCAACGCCATAGTGCCCCGGAACTGGTCGCGGCGATGCACGATATAGACTTTGGTGCAGAGTTTAGACAGGTAGAGGGCATCTTCAAGGGCGGTATCGCCGCCGCCGATGACCACGGTGGTTTTGTTCTTGAAGAAGTTGCCGTCGCAGGTGGCGCATGCAGAGACGCCGAAGCCGCGGTATTCCTGTTCGCCAGGCAGGTTGAGCCAGCGTGCTTGTGCGCCGGTGGCTATGATGACCGTGTCGGCTATGATTTCCTGTTCTCCGTTCAGCATGCAGCGGAACGGACGCGCGGAGAAGTCAACGCTGGTGATGAAGCCCGCAAGCATACGTGTGCCCGTGCGGAGCGCCTGGCTGCGGATGTCGTCCATAATGACGGCGCCGGATGCTGTTTGCGGATAGCCCGGGAAATTCTCCACTTCGGGGGTGATGGTCAACTGTCCGCCCGGCTGAACGCCTTCGATCAGCAACGGGTTGAGGTCGGCACGGGATGTGTATATTCCAGCGGTGTAACCGGCAGGGCCTGAGCCTATGATGAGGCATCTTACATGTTCTGACATAATATTTTCGTCTGTTTTTTTATCGGAGTGCAAAAATAATCTTTTTATCTGTTGCTGCGGAAAGCGGAATGATGGCCGCGCCTAATAACTGGAACGGGAGTTCATGACGATGCGCCACTCGTTGTTCTGTTCGTCGGTGTATTCGAAAATCATCTCCCTCCGCGAAAGTTTCTTCACAGAGGCGGTGTAACTGTATTTCTTGCCCAAGACGGTGAACTGCATAACCAAGTTTCGGTAGTTGTCCTCAAAATACCAGTTGCCGTATGTGGATTTGCGGTATTCGCCGTTGTGGTAGGCCATCACCTGAAGGATGTAGTCGGCATAGATGTAGTAATAGGTGCCGGGGTTGTTGGCCAGACATCCCGTCTCGCTGATGGCTGTGCTTGCGGTGGAGTCTATCTGCGTGCCGTTGAGGTAGGTGTGCGTGATTTGCCAGAAACCGACAATGCGGTATTCGGGGTCGTGAAAACTAAGTCCGGGTCCTTCGGGATAGCGGCATCCCGCCAGAACGAAAAGGGCAAAGCACACGGTGCACACGGTTCTGAAGTGTTTCATAGGGTGAGGTTTTTCAGGTTAAACTTCCGGTTTGAGCAGGTCATAGAGTTGCTGCATTCCGGTGGTGGCTTTTTCTTTGATGAAGTGAACCTTGCGGCGAATAGGTTGCACCTCTTTGGGGTCAATGACGTAGATGTCGGCATGTTGCGGAGCATAATAGAGCAGCCCGGCCGCAGGGTAAACGTTGAGTGAGGTGCCTATGATGATGAGGATGTCGGCTTTCTCCACCTCGGCGATGGCTTGGTCCATCATCGGCACGGCCTCGCCGAACCAGACGATGAAAGGACGCATGCGGGCTCCGTCGGGGGTGCGCTCGGCATAGCCGATAGGACGATAGCCGATGTCTTCAACGAATTGCTTGCCGTTTTCGCTGCAAGCCTTGGTGGCTTCGCCGTGCAGGTGGATGACGTGCGTGGAGCCGCCGCGCTCGTGCAGGTTGTCGATGTTCTGCGTCACTACCGCCACATCGTAGTACGATTCCAGCGCAGCTACCAGCCGGTGCGCTTTGTTAGGCTCCGCCTTTGCCAGTTCGGCCCGGCGCGCATTGTAAAAGTCTGTGACTAAGTCGGGGTTGCGCTGCCAGCCCTCAATGGAGGCCACGTCTTCAACCTTGTAGTTTTCCCACAGCCCGTCGCTGTCGCGGAATGTCTTGATGCCGCTCTCGGCACTGATGCCGGCACCGGAGAGAACAACTGTCTTCTTGCCCATCGTGAATGTGTTTTTATAAGATGATCTGCGTTCGTTGTTGTGCTGTTACTTTCTCAAAACTTGCAAGTTGCATGTTTTGCAAGCCTGAAAAATGAAACGCAGCAAAGTTACATAATATTCTGTTTGCCGCCGTTTTCCTGCTGCTACTTTTCTATGCGGCAGTATGGTTTTGTAAGTTGCTGTGTCAGCGTGTTAATCAGTCGTCAAAGGCAATTTTGCGGCGGAACTGGCGAGTGGGGCGGCTGTCGTTGCGGATGACCTCCTTGTCGGCCTCGGGGCACTCCTTGATAGCCATGGCGCTGCGTCGGTTGACGGGGTTGTATTGTACCCAAGGCACAGGAACGCTATGAAGGTTTCCGTCTCCGCCCCAAACGGGGATATAGTCCACACGGTTGGTGCCGGAGAAACCATACGCCCGGATTTCAATTTCTTTGGTTCCGTTATCGTTGTTTTTCAGCAGGTTAGTTTTCAAGATGTTGGGCGTAATACTGCGTGGATGCATAAAGCGAGCCTCTCCTTTGTAATTGGCAATAGATTCCCATTCCCAGAAAGATGAGTCTCCAATGAGGTCACGGCCGTATATCTCTTTGCGCGTGCGTGTCTGCTGGTAAAGCGGGATGGAAAGCAGCGGCGCAAAAGCGAAATAGACGGCTCTGAAATACTCTTGGTTGACCCGCAAAAAACGTTGCTTGACGGCTTCGAAACTGTAATCCATCCATTTTTCGGGGTCGGTGTTGAGGTCGAAGTGCTGCAGGTGCTTGGGATAGACAACATTGATCATTTTGGCCTTCATTATCGAGAAGTCATCGCCATAGCCGTACCTCTGGTCTTGCATAAGGGTCAACAGTGTTTTCTGGGCCAATGGCGTGAACAGCAGCCGGTATTGCACTTCGTTGTCGCGGTCTTTAGTGGAAAACATTACTTCAAAGTCCTGGTTGGCCATCATGGTGTAGTCGCTCTTGTCGTTCATCTTGCGCGAAAAGCGCTCAAGGTTCTTGCGTTTGATTTTCTTCCGGAGGTCAACGAAAGGAGCGTCTTCGGCGAGGCCTTCGGGCTTGCGTGAAAACGACAGGTCGGGGGCTGCCTCGTTGGCATACAGCAGAAAGGTTCTGTCGTCATATTGCGGGCAAGGTTTGGTGACCGTTGCCGTGAGGGTTTGGGTTCTGGTCACGTGATGTGACTTTCCCTCAGAGTCGGTGACCTCTTCTTGCCACTGGATGGTCAAGTATCCCGTATAGGTTTTAAGCCCCCACTGGAAATTGCGGGTCGTTGCGATGACGAAAGGGTTGCCTTTTATCTCGCCGCTGTGTGCAAATAGCACGGAAGCATTTTGGTTCAGAGATCCGGTATAACCGAACTCTTCGCTTAACTGTTTGACTCTTGCGGCGTTGAAGTAAGGGTCGAAATGAATGTTCGGCACTGTCTTCTCTATCAGTTTTGTCGGGATGTCCCAACTGAACAGGGCATTGAGCGACTTCATCTGTGCTTGTGCCTCTTGCAACAGCGTTTGACGTTGGGCTTCAAAAGCTGACACGGCGGCTTTGATTTGCTTGATTCTGTTCTGTACGGCGGTGAAAGCCAACACGATTAAAGCGATGCCGAGCACGACGAACAAGACAATCATCCAGACGTTCGCGGCCACAGTATAGGAGACGAACGGCAGCACAAACAACACTACAGCAGCGGCAATCATTAGCCATTTCAGCCATTTGAAGCCGCTTAATTTATTGTTGTTGTTGATAATCAGTTCGTTGACCTTTTCTATTTTCCGGCAGGTTTCTTTGTTTGCAGCCTTGTCAACGGCTGACTGCTTTTCGATTTCTGCAAATGCTTCTTCGGCATTCTTGCGGAAAGCTCCTTTCAACTCGTCCCGGTAACGTTCTAAAGGTTCGTATATGTCGTCCATGGCTTTGTGCTCTGTATAAAGGTTATACGGTGGCTGTGTGGCAAACAGGGCAGCAGGCTGCACATCCTGAATGCAGCATAGGGCGGTTTAGAAGAACACCTGTCTGGCGCGCTCTTTGGTTTCGGCGGAGACGGAGAATGGAATGCGAGTGGTGTATCCTGCGCGGGCGGCGACGATCATTTTGGTAGGCCAGTCAAAAATGTCGCGGTTCCATTGATATACCGTGTCGTTGTAGAGGCTGCGGGCGGCGGTGATTTCTTTCTGCAGGTAGGAATTCTGCTGCATGGCGTCTGCAATGGCGGCGTGAGCTTTGAGTTCCGGGTAAGCTTCCACTTGCGGAAACAGGCGGGCGTAAGCGTGGTCGATGTTGCGGGCCACCTCATTGCGGTCTGCGTTAGGGTTGATGCCTCCGCGATAGGCTGCCACGGTTTTCATTACGTCCTTGTCGAGGTCAATGGCCTTCTCGAGCAGCGGGACCACATTCTGGAGAATTTGCACGCGCTGCTCCAAATAGTTGTCGATGGTGGAAGCGTCGGCCTGTATCTTCTGCTGCAGTTGCTGGAGGTAGTTTTTGGCCTTTACTTTCATTATCAAGAAGATAAGACCGGGCAGAATTCCGCAGACCCACAGCAGGATCTCAAAAATCGTAGATCCTACGCCGATAGTGACGGGCAGTTGTTTCTCAATAACATTGATGTCGCGTCCGGCCGGGTTGACGGTCGCATTCATTTCGTCTAATTCATTTGCCATAGTTTGTGTGTTTATAGTGGTGATGTTTTCCCCTGTTTTCAGAGGGTGTTAAAAACGCTGCAAATGTAACGTTTTTTTTAGGATGAGGTGCTTTTGTGTTGATTTTCTCAAATAAAAGAGTTATATTTGCGGCGTGATTTGAGGGCAGGAGGGTATTTTTTTTCAAACACTATGGGCACACCAAATGTCAATTATGGATTATAAGATTGATATAGAATTTCTTGCAACACTAACACAGGAGAATAGATTCATTAAATGTTGCCTCTGATTTGCAGAGATGTTCTGCAGGTCGGAGGCGTAGAT
>CAVIPZ010000083.1:0-8120 GCA_963644715.1 bacterium
CTCTTGTTGGTTGCCCTCTTGATTATTGTCGTCATCGTCGTTGTCTGTAGGCATGAGCGACTGGTTTCGCCGTTCTCCCACCGGCATGCTGTATTTCTCGGCAAAGTAAGTAGGGTCGACCTCGTATCGGTCAGCGATCATCGTTTCGTAAGCCACCTGCTGTTCCGGTGTGTAGTCGACAGCGTCGTCCCACTCGAAGCGCAGCCCTTTGATGGGGAAGCCATGGCGTACCATGCGCGGAATGAGCTGGTTGTTGACGATGTCGCGCAGCATGTCACAGTCGCTCTCAACGAGATTCTGAAACACCTCAAGGTGCGTTTCGGACTGCGAGAGGCTGGAGCCGTCCTCAATGGTCATTGTCTGCCCGATGATGAGTTTGGACAGTTCGGAGTTAGCCCGATCGATGCGTTTGTCGTAGACGTTGAAAGCATCGCCCTTTCCGCTCTCGACGAATTCAATCTCGGTGTCCTGACTTGCCACCATGTACTGGTTTGCTCCGGCAAACTTGAGCATCTGTTCCAAGCGTGACTGCTCCTTCGGGTCGCGCGATGTGGTGCGTGCGATGCGCATAGGCATGCCGAAGATCTCGCCGAAAGCATCCCAGAAGGCCAGCATGTTCTTTTTGGGAATGGTCTGCGTGGCCGCCTTGAGGTAGAGCCCGAGGTCGTCGGGTCGTCCTGCCTCGATGAGCCAGTCGGAGAACGGTGCAGACCGATAATCGATGCCCGTGGTCCAATCCTGCCCGAGTTGCTCCACGACCCGTCCATATTCAGGAATGACATGCTTGCGCGGAATGAGCCGCACGTCAGCATAACACGGACACCCGTCGCCATCGGTTACGATGTCGCCGAGTTCGATGAGCGAGTGTCCCCAGTTGTTGGCATCGAGTGCATACTTTAAGAGCTGCTTGAACCACGCCTGATCGAAGTAGTGCTGCGCCTCCTCATCCAGGTTGCCCTTGGCATCGACCAGTTTGAATGACTTGCCCATGACGAAGCCCTCACGTTGCTTGACGCATCCCGAGAGATGAAGGTCAATCTCCACGTCACGGTAGATATCATAGAGCAGTCGCCGGTCGGGACTGTCGATGTTGATAGCCATCTGCCACGCATGACGCCAGTCGGCGATGTCGCGCCGTGTGAGCGCATCGGTGGTGCGTTGCAGTTCAATGACCATCTTCTTGAGCCGTTTGCGGTCGGTGGGCTTGGCCAGATGCAAGTCGCCGTATGGTGTGTGTAGCACGTTCTGACCGCCACCGAACATACCGCTGAAAAAGTTCTTTAAATCCATAGCGTTACCAATTATGTCGTAATTGTTTCTGTGAGCCATAAATGAGCAAGTCGCCTGTGGGTGTGCCGTCCTCGTCGGTGGCAAGCGGTAGGTCGGGAATGATTTTGCCCGCCTGTACCCCTTCGAGCCACTTGATGGCCCGTTCGTAGCGTTCCTTTCGGATTTCTGAGCCCATCTTCTGTGGCATGGCCGCAATCATGTGGTAGAGGGCGATGTCCGCCGTGTACATAACGACGAGCCGGTTGCGCTCATCGCCCTCGGCAGAGAAGATAGAAGCCGTGTCGTAGGTAGGTCGGAGATATCCCGCCATCTCTTCGATGGCCTCCTGTTCGGCGTTCGTGCGAACCTCGCTGGAAGCCTGTGAGACCACCTTGAGCGCCGCGTCGCCGATGACCACCTGATAGTCTTGGTCAGTGATAAACATAGCAAGCCTCCTTCTTAATGCGTTACATAAACGGCACGACGCTCGATATGCGCTACGGTAACCCCCTTGCGGAAGCGATGCTTCGCCACGAGTTGTCGGATGGTCTTTTTAGGCACCACCTTCAGTGCGCCGTTGAAATAGATGACCATATACTTCATGCCAAAGAGCTTGGCAAGTTTGTTTGCCTTGTGGATGGCTCGTCTGACCTGCCACCCCCAGATAAAGTCCTTAATAATCTGAATCATACTACCAAATGTTTTTAGGTGACGGCCGTCGGCCGAACACCGGTTTGAAACTTTCCTGCCTTGCATTGCGCTGCAGCATCCAAATAGCCCCCTCGTCGGCATCGGGTGCATCATCATGAACCCGACTGCCCCGTTCGAGAGCCAGTGTCTGTTCGATGCCCACCTGCATATCCGGAATATCCTTGAGCCGTTCGTTGTACCAGACGATGCCCCGTTCCCAGAGCGGGCTGACCGCCTCGATGCGCTGCAGTTTTTCCGGTTTTTTGCGTTTGTCCGGCATGATGGGCAGTTGATATCCCCGGAGGTTGCCCTCCGCCGCGAACTCGTCGAGGATGATGTCCTGCATGAAGTTGGCCTCCATGAAGAACTGAATGGCCGCCTCGTCGCGTGTGCGCTCATAGAGGTCGTAGAGCCAGCGTACCATTTCGGAGACCGTAGCCTGCCGTACGAAACAATCGATGAGATGCAGTTCCGAGCCCAGTTTGCCCCAGAGCCGGCACGCCTTGTAGTCGTTGGCCGTGGTAGACTTGAACGACGGGTCGGTGTAGCACACCAGCATGTCGTACTTGGCAAGTTTAGGCATGCGCTTGAAATGGATCCAATCAGCGCGGAAGATAGTGCCATCGACGATAGGGTTGTGCATCATCTCCTTCTCCCAAGCCCGATAGCCCACGAAGTCGCGGTAAGCCTGCGCCTCCTCCTTGGTCCACTTCTCGCGCCAGACAGGTTCTCCGTTTCGGTCGACCGCCTGAATCTTCGAGAGAAAGACTCCGCGGGTGTGCGCAATGTTGTAGAGCACCGAGTTTTTGGAGATGAGGTTGCCCACCATGATGAAGCGTCCGCGTCCCACATCGAGCGAGCCGAAGAGCGCCTCCTTGACCCAGTCGGTGAGGTCGTGCACCAGTTTCTCGTTGCGGCAAAGTTGGTCATCGTCGAGGTCGTCGATGACAATATAGTCCGGTCGCGCCTCTCGGTCGCGGAGACCACGCGGCGACTGTCCACGTCCACAAGCCAGGAACTTGACACCGTTCTTAGTCTTGAACTCGCCCTCCTGCCATCCTCCGTCGTTCTTCTGCTGTCCGAAGTCGGCAATGAGCCGCTGGTTGTATTCCAGTTCCGCCTGGATGTCGCCCAGTAGACGGTCGGCATTGTCTTCGGACTTTCCGACGACGACCATGAAGTTGATGAGCCGTTTGGGCTGAAACATGAGCCAAAGCGGTGTGAAGACATCGAGGTGGGTGGACTTGGCGTGCCCACGCGGCCACATAAAGACCGCCTTGAGGTCGGGCGTATTGCGCACCTTGCGCGCCGCCTCGTTGTGGAACGGCGCATTGTGGATGGTGCGTAGCACCTCGCCTGTAGTCTTGTCGCGCAGTTGTAGGAAGTGCGGGAAGTAGTACTCGCAGAACGCCGCATAGTTGGCGAGTAGCCGCTTGATGCGCTGCTCGCGTTCCGCCGCAGTCTCCTTCTTGAGAAGCGCCGTGTCCGTGATGGCCTGTACCTGCCGGCACCGCTCGCGCCACTCGTCGTACGCCTTTTTCTTGTCAGCCGCTGTTGCCATACTCCTTCCTATTTAATTCCCATTTGGCTACGCCGAATGGTTTCTGCACTCGGCATAGCTAAAATAAATTTTATCTCTGCTCTCATTTGATGCCCATTTGTTCAGTGATGTACAAATCCTGGTACTTGTTGATGACGCGCATGAGCGCCGGAGTGACCTCCGGGTCGGTCTGCGAGCGGTATTCGAGCCACTTGGAGAACGCCATGAAGACCTCTATGGCGTCGACCACGTTAGCCTTCTTGTCGAGTTTCTCGATGACCGACGAAAGTTTTGCAAGTTTGTCGCCGAGCCCCGCCATGAGTTCCGGGTCGTCGGACGAGTTGACCTGCGTGATAAGCGTGTCGATGGTGAGAAGAAGTTTGTTGACCAATTCCGGTCGGGTGATGTTCTTCGCTGCGCGCGCCTCCTTCCATCCGTCGGCCGTGCACCACTTGGAGACGGTGACGCGCGAGACATCCACCTTGTCGGCGATTTCCTGCTGCTCCATGCCCGAGAGATAGAGCGTGCGAGCGAGTGATTTTTTCTTTTCGATATCTGCCTTTGTCATGTTGATAAGGGTATAAGTTGCGTAATGGTCAGGGCACAGTGCGCCCCGCTGTCGTTTGCAAAAGTGATGAGAAAAAGGCGGTTCGCCAAAAAAGTGTGCAATGGTTTCATAGAAGTGTGCAACGGTTGCACACTTTTTTGGAGGTACGCAGATAACCCCGTAATATTGCACCGCGAAACGCCCACAAACGGAGCGTCTCGGAAGCGACAATGAGCAAGAACAAACGAGTAAGAATAAGCAACGACAGCCTGAACAGTTACGGCACGAGAGTGCTGACCTCGGGTATGAGCGTGGAGCAATACCAGCGCAACCCCGTGCTGCTGTATATGCATGAACGCGGGAACGTGATAGGCTATGTGAAAGACGTGAAGGTGGAGAACGACGAGGTGACCGGCGAACTGATGTTTGACGAAGCCACCGAATTGTCGACCCGCTGCAAGAAACAATACGAGTTTGGCAGCCTGAAGATGGTAAGCGCTGGTCTGGACATTCTGGAGACGAGCGAAGACGAAGAACTGCTGGTGGCCGGGCAGACCTGCCCCACGATCACCAAGAGCAAACTCTTCGAGGTGAGCCTTGTGGACATCGGAGCCAATGACGATGCCATCGTGCTGCAGAAAGACGGAAAGCGAATAACTCTCGGCAAGGACAGCGAAAGCCCCTTGCCCATGTTGAACAACAATAAACAAAACAAGCAAGAAATGGAACAGAAACAGTTCGCCTTACAGTTAGGCTTGCCGGAGACGGCAACAGAGGCAGAGATCACCGCCAAGTTAGGTGAGTTGAAAGCCGCTAAGGAAGAGAACGCGAAGTTGCAGGCAGAGAAAGCGACGCTGACCCTTGCCGGCATCACCGCGAGCGTGGAGAAAGCCGTGAGCGAGAAGCGCATCGGCTCGGAGAAGAAAGACGAGTTCATCGCCTTGGGCAAGGAGATAGGCCAGGAGAAACTGGACAGCATCTTCGCTGCCATGAGTCCGCAGGTGAAACTCAGCGCGGTGATAGGCCACCACGGCGGTGCTGCCGAGCAGCAGGAAACCAAGTGGACCAAACTGAGCGACGTGCCCGGCGACAAACTTGTGGAACTGCGCAAGAACGACGTGGACGAGTACAAGCGCCTGTACAAGGCCGAGTACGGAATGGAATGTGAAATCTAACCCCTATTAAAAAACGACAAGACAATGAAAACAATGATGACCATGATGGCAGCCGTGCTTGTGAATGCGATAGCCGGTGCCGTGTTTGGCATGGCCGTGGGCTTTTCGCCCTTGGCCGGAGCGGTGGGCGCCAACGTGCTCGCTGCCGTAGTGAGCGGTGTGATGCCGGCGGGCGTGGCCCGTGCAGGCGTGCTGACCGAGATATGGACCGGCGAGATGGTGAAGACCCTCCGCGGCTACCTGCAAGGCACCTGGCTCGACGGCATTCCCGACAACTCGAGCATCGTGAACAACGACACCATCCACCTGGTGGAAGTAGGCGTTGACCCCGACGTGCTGGTGAACAACACCACCTATCCCATCCCCTTGCAGGCCCTCGACGATGCCGACATCTCGATAGACCTGTGCAAGTTCCAGACCAAGGTGACCCCCATCACCGATGACGAGCTCTATGCCATCAGTTATGACAAGATAGCCCGTGTGAAGGAGAGCCACTCGAACGCCATCAACGACGCCAAGTTTGCAAAAGCCGCCCACGCCCTGTGCGCCAGCAGCAACACCGCGAAGACCCCTGTGCTCACCACCAGCGGCGATCGCGACGAGAGCAGCGGCCGCGTGAAGATGACCGCCCTTGACGTGCTGAAGATGAAAGCCTCGCTCGACAAGCTCGGCGTGCCCGTGGAGAACCGCAGACTGGTGCTCTGCACCGACCACGTGAACGACCTGCTTGAGACCGACCAGCGCTTCAAGGAGCAATACAACATTGACCGCACGAACGGCACTGTGGGCAGACTGTACGGCTTTGACATCTACGAATATGCCAACACCCCGTACTACACCCAGAAAGGCGTGAAGAAAGATGTGGGCGCAACGGGCGACACCGGCGAGTTCCAGTGCTCGTTTGCCTTCTACACCCCCCGCGTGTTCAAGGCCACCGGCTCCACCAAGATGTACTGGAGCGCCGCCGAGAACGACCCCGAGTACCAGCGCAACAAGGTGAACTTCCGCCACATGTTTATCTGCATGTTCAAGAAAGCCGATGCCGGCGTGGTGATGACCAGCGGCTACAAGGCCACCGCCTAAACCGCATGAACTATGTCACAGATGAAATATCTGGTAATCCACTGCACAGCCACGGCAGAAGGCCGTGAGGTGACCTCTGCGGAGATACGCCACTGGCACACCGACCCTGTGAGCAAGGGTGGCCGTGGCTGGAAGCAGGTGGGCTATACCGACCTGATACACCTGGACGGACAGGTGGAGCGCATGGTGCAGAACAACGAGGACGCGGAAGTGGACCCGTGGGAAGTGACCAACGGCGCTAAGGGCTACAACTCGGTGAGCCGCCACATAGTGTATGCCGGCGGATGCGCCAAGGACGGCAAGACCCCGAAGGACACCCGCACGGCGGCGCAGCGCAAGGCACTGACCGACTATGTGCGCACCTTCCACGCGCGTTTCCCTCAGATACGCATCGTGGGTCACCGTGACCTGCCCGGCGTGAGCAAGGCGTGCCCCAGTTTCGACGTGGCCGCTTGGCTAAAAGAGATAGGCATATATCAAACATAGAAAAAAAGAAATGGATGGCATGGACATCAGCGAAATTCTGAACATCCTCCTCGGCGGAGGACTGGTGACGGCGATAGTGGCCATAGGGACCCTGCGCAGCACCATAAGGAAAGCGAAAGCGGAATCGATGAAGGCAGAAGCCGATGCCGAGACGGTGCGTATGGACAACGCCGAGCATGCCACCCGTATCTTGGTAGAGAACATAGTGAAACCCCTGAAGGAAGAACTCAATGAGACAAGGAAATACCTGGAAGCGTCGAAGCGCGAGATGGCGAGGCTCAGGAAGGCCATTGACACTGCCAACAGTTGCAAGCATCATGATGACTGTCCTGTTCTTGTCGGGCTGCGCGACAAGCCGAAAGGCGAGCGAGCACACGGCGGAAGCCACGGTGCAGGAGCGCGCGGACAGCCTGCAGACGGAAGTGCGGGAGGTGTGGACCGAAGCAGTGCCGACGGCGGAAGCCCGTCTGGAGATACCGCTGGCGGCACTGAGCACGCTGCCGCAGGGCGCTGAGTACCGCGCGAAGAACGGGCGGGCGAGCGCCACGGTGCAGGCGAAGGGCGACACGATAGTGGTGTATGCCACGTGCGACAGCCTGCAGCGGCTGTGTGAGCGTTATGAGCGCCAGGCGTCGGCCTACAAGGCGGCGCTGGAACAGGAAAAGAAAGACGAGCAAACGACGAAAGAACAGCGTTCGAATCCCGTTCGACGGCTCGTCGTCGCCCTAATCGTCGGAGTGGCGACCGGCATAACAGTAACAATCCTAACAAGAAAGATATGGCAAAAACAGTATTAGACGGCACCGACCTCATCCTCAGTATAGGCGGTGTGGCATTGGCCTTCTCGACGGGCTGCAAGATAACCACCTCGGCCGAGACCGGCGAGCGCGTGACGAAAGAAGCCGCGAGCGGCAAGTGGAAAGAGAAGTATGTGAAGAACTTCTCGGAAAGCATCTCGGCCGACGGCGTGGTGATCATAGACGGCGGCACGGAGATGCCCTCGTATGACCAGTTGAAGGATGCGATGATGACGGGCGAGCCCGTGGAAGCCGCCTACAACGTGCGTGAGGAGAACTCGCGCGAGGGCAAGACGGCCGGCGGCTACAAGGGCCAGTATATCATCACGAGCCTGGACCTTGACGGTCAGGCCGGCGACGATGCGAAATTGAGTATCAATCTGGAGAACACCGGCAAGGTGGAGAAGCAGAGCAACGGACTGGCCGACGCCACGGCCTAAAAGCGTGAGAGCCGATGAAGACAGTAAGGATAAACGGCAAGGACTACCCTGCGCGGTTTGTGTTGGGAGCGATGCTGCTGTACAAGCGTGAGA
>CAVIPZ010000084.1:0-8051 GCA_963644715.1 bacterium
CATCTCGGATTTTTGCATTGAATGATGTTCGTTATCGTCTCCGGCACTTCCAGTTTCACCTTGTTGATGATTTTTCCGTTCTCGATAATATTGACAGTGGCGTTGGGGTCGATAAGTCCGAGGAAATCGTAATTGATATCGATGACATTATTGATTTTGATGATATCTTTCTTTCCCATCTTCTCGCTGTAGGCATTGATAATCAATGCTACATTGTAATCGGCCTTGTCCAAATGCAGGTAGTTGAAAACCGTGATGCCATAGCCTGCCTTGATGTGGTCAATGACAATTCCTTTTTCTATACTGGTAACTTCCAACATAATCGCTTATTTTAATAAATTCCTAAAAGTTTTAGTATCAATGCCATACGGACAAACATGCCATTTTTGGCCTGGTTAAAGTACTGGGCGCGCGGGTCATCGTCCACCTCGGGGTTGATTTCGTTCACGCGTGGCAGCGGATGCAGGATATAGGTATCGGGGCGTGCGTATGACATTTTTTCTTTGTCGAGGATAAACCGGTCTTTAAGGCGGATATAATCCTCCTCGTTGAAAAAGCGCTCGCGCTGTACGCGGGTCATATACAGAAAGTCAAGCTGTCCCATATACGGTTCCATTTTGTCAACCTCTTGGAAAGGAATACCTTTTTTGCGGACAATTTCCTCGCGGATATATTCGGGCACGCGCAGTTCTTCGGGAGAGATGAAGATAAACTTTACGCCCTCGTAGTTGCTGAGGAATTTGACCAATGAGTGGACGGTTCTGCCAAACTTGAGGTCGCCGCAGAAGCCGTAAGTTTTGTTTTCCACGCCACCGCGCAGCCGCTCTATCGTGAGGATGTCGGTCAACGTCTGGGTAGGATGTTGGTGGCCGCCATCGCCGGCATTGATAAGCGGCATCTTGATGAAGTGGCTGGCCATACGCGGCGCACCCTCTTTAGGATGACGCATAGCGGCAATGTCGGCATAGCACTCGATGGTACGCAACGTGTCGGCAATGCTCTCGCCTTTGGCGACAGAACTGGAATTAGGCTCCGAAAAGCCGATCACCTTGCCGCCCAAACGCAACATGGCAGCCTCGAAACTGAAGCGCGTACGGGTGCTGGGTTCATAAAAAAGAGTTGCCAGGATTTTTCCTTCGCAACTCTTACTGTATTTTTCCGGATCTGCAATAATTTGATGAGCCAAATCAAATATTTCGCGAAACTCTTCGCGCGTGAAATCCGACGGGTCAATTAAGCTCCTGTTCTTTAACAAAATAAAACCTCCTTATGTTTGATTATCACTATTTTACAACTCAAAGTTTTCACATCACAATAAATTGCGCAAAAGTAGGCAAATATTTTTATCCGGACCGGATTTCCGGCAACTTTTTATGCACATTTTTTGATTATGCCGCTACAGGATTTTCAAACTGCTGAAAAGCAACGATTTAGGAGCGATAATAGTAACAGGAAATCCTGCAAACGGCATCTCTGGTATTCCGGAACATTTTGACTGCCCCGGCGACAGCCTATTGGCAACGGCCGTTTCATCAGATGCCGCCACAACCCTGCCGAAAAGATGCATGTCTATGTTCTCGGTCCGATGAATACGCACAAGGGTTTTCTTCCCGTCAGAAAGCTTAACCTTATAGGCATAAACAGGAGTGGTTTCAAACCTTTCGTTTCCCAAACAGTCTGGCATCTTTACTATTTCATATATATAGTGCCAGCCGGCTTGACGTGCCAACTTGCGCGCCTTCTTGTACATTTCGGAATCATCAACCTGGCTGCGGCATTTGAGTTCAAGGATACCCGCGCCGCAAGCCGCCACCAGCCGTCCTGCCGACAATGTGAGCCTTTGGTGGCCATTGGAGAACCTGACAGCGGCCGTCGGTGTCCTGTTTGACAATAATGTATATAGACGGCCGTGCTCTATCACCTCCATCCGTTCCTCGGCCGCGACACCATCCGCGTCTGTCGTATAACGTCCGATAAGTTCAGCCGCGCAGCGTTTGCCACAACCATATCCCGAATAGATGTCAAGCAACGGGCTGACCACCTTTTGGTCAATCATATTGTCCAAATAATTGTAATTTGCTCCATCCGTTTGGATCAACGGCCGTACAGCAATCAATGAAGGCGTTCGCTCCAAAAAAGCCTGCTTGATCAGAACCGCAGCAGCCGGGCCTGACACAATTGCCGGTCCGTCGTAGAAGTCCTTGACCAATGGAGCCGAGCGCAACTCCGACAACAACCTCATCATAGCAAGTGCCGAGTCAGCCAAATTGGAGACATCAGACAGTTCAGAAATGTCGCTGAAGAAAAAATGGCTGCAGTCGCGCAGCGGTGTGCCGTCGTCAGCGGCGGTCTGGGCATAAATCTGCACACAAACCAGTTGGAACGGCTGCTCATAGCGTATGCCTTGCGCCGACAGATAGTAGGCATTAGCCTTGTACGCATACACATTTACCCCGCAGCCCAGCATAGTCTTCAATGCCATCGTGTCGCGGGCGAAAGCGGCAGATATGCCATTCGCAAAGTCTTGCAGGTGTTCGAGCGTCCATTGTCCGGTAGCGGTACTGTCAAAAAATTCGTTCTTGAAAGCTCGGGAGCGGTCAGGCGGCAACGATGAGACCCTGTCGTACGGCCATTGCGCCAAAGCCTGCTGCTTTTCAGCATAGTCAGCAAGCGCCTGCCGGTAAGCCTGGCCGGCTGACTCGTGCAAGGCCCGCCGCAAGTTGCTGCCGTTGTCATCAAGAGGCAAGTCGAAAGCCGTTTTTGACCAATCCTTGGGGGCAAAATTCTCATTGTTCAATTGGTCGTCACCCACCCTGACTTGTGTTTCAACGCTTCTTTTCGGCATCTCAGAAAGCAAAACGGTGCTGCCCATTATGCTATTCACCTGATACAAGTTTGCATCTGTAACCAGAAAGTCAAGGTCATACGCCGGAGGATACACGCGCAGTGCCGTATCCTCAAAAAACGCTGTCATCTCTTCTTGCATTATCGAAGAGCAGATTTCCGAAAACTGTCCGGAACTTTCGTGACCATCGTCCTTTGCGAACGGCGACAGCAAAGCTGGCATCTCCTCGCATCGGGCAACATCGGTCGCCATAACTGTAAGCAGCACCGAAGGTGCTGTGCAACGTTTTGGCACTCCATCCGTAATAGACGGCACAACCGACATTTCTGGAACATTTCCGCAAAGCTGCACGGCGGGACAGACCATCGTCAAATCAGCAAAACGCAGGCCGCGCACCAATTTGCCCGTGCCGTTCACATCATCGGCATATACCCTGTAAACTTCTTGCGGTACAATCTCGCCGTCCGGCATAAACAAGACATCGCGAATCCAATAACCGTAAGGCTTGCCTTGACGGGCAATCTCTTTTTTCAACGCCGCCAGAAGTTCTGATTCGGGCTGCGGAAAGCGGGCGGATGCCACAAATCCATAGTCATCTGAAGAAAATGACAATGCGGAAGAAACTGCGTTTGGCAATTGGGTGATACTGGCATACAGCACCGCCGAAGCCGCCGCACCCGACATCATCACAGGGCAAACGGACGGTTCTGCGGCAGGGGCTTCAGCCGTGCGGCAAAGCCGGGCGTACAGTCGGTGCATTTCAGGGGAAATCTCCGACTCTTGGGGAAGGTCATTCGGATAATCCGCCGACAACGTCTTTGCACAGGTTACCAACATTCCGTCATCGGCAAGTGCCGCCATTGAGATCGTCAGGACGGAAACATTGCTGTTGACAGCAGCACATTCGCCGCCATTGCCCAGACTGTAGGTTCTGACGTATGAATATTGCAGCCGTGCCAAACCGTTGCGGCAGTTCTCGAAAGTGTTGCAGAGAGCCGAACAATCGTTGAGCCGCTCGCTCCAACCCTCCATACAAGCCGAGATCGAACTTTCGCGCGGCGGCTCAAAAAAAGCGTCCTGATGCGGCGGCTCAAAAACCTTTCTGTGTTTCGGCTGTCCGAGCAACTCTTGAAGATGCCTTTTCTGATGCTTTTTCAAAGTCTGCCCATACACAAGACTAACCTCGCGGTCCAAGGCGGCTGCGATAGCATGCTCGTTGAGTTCGGATGGAAAGAACGGCAAAGTGTCAGACGAACAGCCTTCGGTATAATCACCAGAATCAAGGTCGCCGACAATCAATCTGACGGAAAAACGGGAGTCGAAGCGGTACCGTTTTTCTTTTGTACTGCCCATTTGAGAAGAAAGGACACAATCCTCTTGTTTTATAATGCGGCAATAAAGGGAACACAGCGGAGCTTCGCCGTGACGGTAGCGTTCAACCTGTTGCCGGAGTTGCGTCTGCACAAAATCCACAAGCAGCTTTTCGTCCGTCAAGGACTGAGCCTTCCCGCACATTGCGGCGAGCACGAAAGCCAACCAAAGGATTGTCGCACGAAAACGCCGGAACATCATATTGGAAACTAATCCCGGAACATCGTTGCATCCCGGTCGGGACCAACAGAAACGATAGAAACCTTTGTCTGTACTTTTTCTTCTATAAAATGCACATAATCTTTGAACGGCTGCGGCATCGCATCATAATTGCGGATAGCGCTGATGTCCTGTTTCCATCCGGGGAGCGAAGTATATACAGGTTCAATGTCTGCAAAAGAATCGGCGGGCATCCTGTCGGTCAATATTCCGTTCACCTTATAGGCAGTGCAGACGTTTACGGTATCGAAATCAGACAGCACATCGGCTTTTGTGAGTGCGATATCGGTCACGCCGTTGACCATAATAGCGTATTTGAGTGCCACAAGGTCGAGCCAGCCGCAGCGCCGCGGCCGTCCTGTAGTAGCCCCGAACTCATTGCCTTGGCGACGGAGGCGCTCGCCAGTCTCGTCGAACAGCTCTGTAGGAAAGGGGCCGCTGCCCACACGGGTGCAGTAAGCCTTAACGATACCGATGACCTTGCCGGCATAGTGCGGAGCGAGACCGAGCCCTGTAAAGGCTCCGGCGGCAATCGTGTTAGAAGAGGTCACAAACGGGTATGCGCCGAACTCAAGGTCCAGCAGTGTGCCCTGCGCCCCTTCTGCCAACACCGTCCTGCCTTGTTGCATATAATCGAAAATCTCATACTCGCTGTCAATGACCTTGAACTGCTTCAATGTTGCCAAAGAAGAGAGCCACTCATTTTCCATCTCATCCAGTCGTTGGCGAAGGTTGTCAACGGGATAGCGTTCAAGGATTTCGGTATGACGGGCAACGGCGGCATGGTATTTTTCCATAAAATCGGGCGAAAGCAAATCGCAGACGCGCAAACCGGTACGGGCAGTCTTGTCGGTATAAGCCGGACCGATGCCACGGAGGGTAGAACCAATCTTCATCTTGCCCTTTTTGGTCTCGTATGCAGCATCCAGCAGCCGGTGTGTCGGAAGAATGAGATGTGCCTTTGCGGAAATGAAGAGGTTGTCGGTCGGGGTAAGTCCCAAATCCACCAGCGAGCGTATCTCCTGCTCAAAAACCACGGGATCAATCACCACTCCGTTTCCGATCACATTGACCTTGTCTTTATGGAAGATACCAGACGGGATAATATGGAGCACATGGCGTATCCCGTTGAATTCCAAAGAGTGTCCCGCATTGGGACCGCCTTGGAACCTGGCTACCACGTCATAATTCGGAGTCACTACATCTACAATTTTGCCTTTTCCCTCGTCGCCCCACTGCAGTCCCAACAAAATATCGATTTTCATATTCTTCATTGCGGCTTTCTTTACTGTTGAACAGGTGCAAAAATACACTTTTTTTATGCTGTTGCAAATTAAACGTGCCTTATCCTATTTTTTGTATTTTTGCCACCTTGATTAAAATTTTAACGCATTAAATAACATTATTATGGCATTAGCAATCGACTCCAGTAATTTTGAAACATTGGCCAAAGGAGACAAATTGGTCATCATTGATTTTTGGGCACAATGGTGCGGACCCTGCAAAGCATTAGGTCCTGTTGTTGAAGAATTGGCTCAAGAATATGAAAACGAAGTCATTATCGGGAAATGTGACGTTGACGAGAACAACGAATTGGCTGCACAGTTCGGTGTCATGAACATTCCGATGCTGGTTTTCTTAAAGAACGGCGAAATGGTGGATGCCCTTGTGGGGCTGGTTTCCAAAGACAAGATTGTAAAGAAAATCGAAGCGTTCAAATAGTTTTTTTGAAATTCATCAAATTATTCACCAATAAAAATTATTATGATTGATTTTTTCACCAACCATCGTATGGTGGCTATGCTGATTGCAATTCTCATTATTGTAATCCCATTCATCATCTATTATGTGACCATTGCCAAGCGGGAGCATCCCAAAGGGCTTATTGCTGCTGCATTGAGCAATATGGGCGAGCGGTTCGGCTATTACATCATGAATGCCATCCTGCTGCTCTTTTTGGTTTCCAAGTTCGGTCTGCCTGACGGCACTGCCGGCACCATTTATTCGGTGTTCTATTTTGGCATTTACGTGCTGAGCCTTGTTGGCGGTATCATTGCCGACCGTACGCAAAACTACAACAAGACCATCCAATGGGGTCTGATCATTATGTCCATCGGCTACGTGGCATTGGCCATTCCGTTGTTCAGCAAGGATGCCAACGGCTT
The DNA here is from genome assembly GCA_963644715.1 of bacterium. Lineage (GTDB taxonomy): Bacteria > Bacteroidota > Bacteroidia > Bacteroidales > WCHB1-69 > F23-D06. Next base: position 6,601 of record CAVIPZ010000084.1, read on the forward strand.
CATTGTTGACGGCAATCCTCAATGGTGGTCCATTCTCATCTTCACCTGCATCGCGCTGCTTTGCATCTCGTTCGGCAACGGCTTGTTCAAGGGCAACCTTCAGGCCATCGTCGGCAAGATGTATGACGAGTTTGAGGCCGAAGCCGCCAAGAAGGGCGAAGAGGCTTTGAAGATCGCAAAAGACAAACGCGACTCGGGTTTCCAGATCTTCTACGTATTCATCAACATCGGCGGTGTAGTTGCCCCGTTTGTGGCTCCGTTGCTCCGCGAATGGTGGCTCAAAGCCCACAATTTCGTTTACAACTCCGATATGCCCGGTCTCTGCCACCAGTTCCTGAGCAACCAAGGCGCTGGCATCTCCACCAAGTTTGAAGAGACCAAGGCTCTTGTAATGAACGGGTACAATTTTGTGGACAATGCCACATTCTGCTCCGACTACATCACCGTATTCAACCAAGGCATCCATTTTGCATTCATCGCCTCCGTAGTGGCTATGCTCGTCTCGTTGACCATCTTTATGTGTACGAAAAAGAACTTCCCGCAACCGGCAAAGAAAGAGAAACAGGAAGTTGTCGAATACACCGCTGAAGAGAAACAGGCTATGGCAAAAGAGATCAAACAGCGTCTTTACGCTCTGTTTGCCGTGCTGGGCATCGCTATCTTCTTCTGGCTCTCGTTCCATCAGAACGGCCAGTCGTTGTCTGTATTCGCGCGCGATTTTGTTCAGACGGAATCCATCGCCCCTGAAATCTGGCAGGCTTTGAACCCGTTCTTTGTCATATTCCTGACACCTATTGTCATGATATCTTTCGCCGCTCTTGCCAGAAAAGGCAAAGGCATCTCGACACCTCGCAAAATCGCCATCGGCATGGCCATTGCCGGATGTGCATACCTGTTCCTGGCTATCATCTCCATTGTCAACCACTATCCTTCCGGAACCGATTTCCGCGCTATGGATGCCCAGACTATGTTGGCAGAAGGCCTGTCTAAAGCCGGTCCGTGGGTACTTATCGTAACCTACTTCTTCCTGACCGTAGCCGAATTGTTCATCTCCCCGCTGGGACTTTCCTTTGTTTCTAAGGTTGCCCCGAGAAATATGGTCGGACTTTGTCAGGGACTCTGGCTTGGCGCCACCGCCATCGGCAACCTGATGATCTGGATCGGACCTGTCATGTACAACGCATGGCCCATCTGGAAATGCTGGGGCGTGTTCTTTGTCATCTGCCTTGTCTCTATGAGCGTTATGCTGGGTATGGTGAAATGGCTCGAACGTGTAGCCAAATAGTCTGCCTCGCAGAACGATACCTATAAAAATATTATGTGTAAGCCGGCTTTAATGAGCCGGCTTACTTTTTTCACCAAATAAACCTAACAAAAAAAGGGACTGCATTTTGAACAATCCCTTTTCATTTTTGTAGCGTGTAGGAGAATCGAACTCCTATTGCAAGATT
>CAVIPZ010000085.1:0-8005 GCA_963644715.1 bacterium
CCCGTAGCCAGCAGCACATAGCGGAACGTATGATGACGCCCTTGACTGTCGGTGAGATTCCACTCGCCGTTCTCAAAGGCAAGGTTCACGACGGGAGTGTCGTAGTGGATCTTGATGTTCCCGTTTTTTGTCTTGTCGTCCAACAATGAAACCAGTTCGGCTGCTGCCCTGAAGTCGGGAAACAGCAAGGCCTTGTCGCGCAGGTTGTCGAGACCGGTGAGAGAACGTTCGAAGATGGTGACGTGGTGTTTCTGAGCCAGGACCGAAGCGGCTTCTATGCCGGCTGGTCCGGCTCCGATGACTGCGATATTTGCCATTGTGTTGTTATTGTTACGGGTTGTGGTAATTTGCTTTTTCTATGAAAGGAGTTATACTTTAAGGGACGACGGACGGTCGGGAAACGCAAGCATCTTTCCGGATATGCCCGTGTATTTGGTGTCGGGGTCGTAGGGGATGCCGATTTTGTTGAGCAGGCTTTCGCACTGGATCTGGTGCATCTGCAGTCCGAGTTCCCACGGGTTGTAGCCGAGCAGCAGCCCTGCCATCTCTTCGTAGGTGAGCACCGGGATGCCGTATCCCTCTTTGTCGTAGGTCTTGTGCTCCATCTCTGCAATGGTGTATTGCCATTTGTCGAGAAACATGGCGCAGCCTGGGCAGTTGGCCACGATGAAGTCGGGCTCGTAGGGCTCCATCGACTCGAATTTCTTTTTGGAGTTGGCGACAGAGTATCCTCTGTTTTCCTGCACGAGGTATTGTCTGAAGCCGAAGCCGCAGCAATGGCGCCGTTCGGGATAATCGACCACCTCGCCTCCCCATGCTTCAATCATGCCGGCAAGCACGTATGGGAACTCTGCCTTGCCGACGCCGTGTTTGGGGAAAATCTTGGCATAGTGGCAGCCAATGTGTTCCACTACGCGCAGCGGTTTGCCTGTATAGCGGTTCACGAGCCTGTGTTTCATCTTCTCTTTCAGCTCAAAACGGAACTTGTAGATGATGTCGGAGGGGTGGGCGACGTTGTTGGGAAGGTTGAACGTGCGCCCTGTGGCCTGCTTGAGGTACTGGCGCGCTTGCTCCAGCAACTCCGGCTTCTCCGTCCATTTTTCCACTATTTCGGTGATGACCCCGAACGAGGTGACGCACGACGGGACATAGTTCTCGTAGCCGCGCTCGGTCATCAGCGAGAAGAGGCGCGCCACAACGGTCATTGTTGTCTCAAACGGTACCACGTCGGCGTGGTATCCTATGCCTGTGCAGGTGTGCTGATGCGAGGAGTCGTAGATGTCTTTTCCCAGATCGTTGCGCAGGATGTTGAGAAAGGCGGCTTCAGACCCGGGAAAGAATGTCTGGCGGATGCAGCTCCTTTCGTAAAAATAATGGTCATCGGCGATGTCTTTCTGATATTCGTTCCAAAAGCGTTTCTCCATAATCCGGTTCTGTTGTTGTTGCGCCTATATAGGCAAAAAAACTTGCCGGCACAATCGTCGGCAAGTATATTGATGATTTTGTGGAGCGTACGGGAGTCGGACCCGTGACCTCCTGACTGCCAGTCAGACACTCTAGCCAACTGAGCTAACGCCCCAAAATGCCGGCAGGGATGCTATACGCCATCCCTGCCGGCAGAGTTCTTCATCACACCTTGATTTCTACATCAACGCCGCTCGGAAGCTCGAGCTTCATCAGAGCGTCGATTGTTTTCGTTGTGGTGCCGTAAATGTCCAGCAGTCTCTTGTAGGTGGAAAGCTGGAACTGTTCTCTGGACTTCTTGTTCACGAAAGTGGAACGGTTTACGGTGAAGATCTTGGTGTGTGTCGGCAACGGAATAGGACCGACCAAAACACCCTTGTCATCCTTCACGCCGTTTACAGTCTTGACGATTTTCTCGGCAGACTTGTCAACCAGCGTATGATCGAATGATTTCAATTTAATTCTAATTCTGTGACTCACTTTTGTTTGTTTTTAATTATTACGTAATATGTTTTTTCTCTGTTTCTTTTAAAGAATGAATCTTCCGGTCGTCATAATATACTCTTTCACGTCGGCGGGCACCTCTGCGTATCTGAGGAACTCCATGTTGAAAGTGGCGCGTCCTTGGCTCATAGAGCGCAGGGTTGTCACGTAGCCGAACATTTCGGCCAGCGGCACTTGCGCCGTAATCACCTGATAGCCCACTTTGGCGTCAATCTGTTCCAGCACAGAGCGACGGCGGTTAAGGTCGCCGGTCACATTGCCGATATACTCGTCTGGGGTGGTAATCTCGACTTTCATGACAGGTTCCAAAATGGCGGTGTCAATCTTTTGTAATGCGTCTCTGAAGCCTATCTTGGCGCAGATTTCAAACGCAAGCGCGTCTGAATCCACGGGATGACAGGAACCGTCGATGGCGGTGACGGCCATGGCTTCAACGGGGAAGCCGTATTTGCCGTTCTGCATAGCAGTCCTGAAGCCTTTCTCGGCGCCTGCAAGATACTCTTTGGGGACGTTGCCGCCTTTCACTTCGCTGCTGAACACCAGCCCTTTCGCATTGCCCGGCAGCGGTGACATTTCGAACTCAAGGTCTGCGAAAGACCCTTTTCCGCCGTTCTGACGCTTATAGACTGCGTGGTGGCGTATCGAGTTTTTAAGTGCCTCTTTATACGTCACACGCGGCTTGCCGTGGTTGCAGTCCACGTTGAACTCGCGTTTCAGGCGGTCGAGCAGGATGTCGAGATGAAGTTCGCCCATGCCGCTGATGAGGGTCTGTCCCTGGTCGTTGTCGCTGTTGACGACGAATGTAGGGTCCTCGTCCGACAGTTTGGCCAACGCCTGCATCATCTTCTCCTCGTCGTCTTTCGTCTTGGGCTCGACGGCGATTTGGATCACCGGTTCGGGGAAGACAATCTGTTCGAGGATGATAGGATGCTTGTCGTCGGTGAGGCTGTCGCCGGTATGGATTTCTTTCATGCCGACCAATGCCACGATGTTGCCGGCGGAGACGGTTTCGAGCTGCTGTTGCTTGTTGGAGTGCATCTGCATGATCTTCGACACGCGTTCGCGCTTGCCGCTGTTGGCATTATAGACCGTTTCGCCGCTGTTCAGTTTCCCGGAATAGACCTTGATGAACGTGAGTTTGCCCACAAACGGGTCGGTTGCGATCTTGAAGGCCAGTGCGGCGAACGGTTCGTTCTCGTCGGCCTTGCGGGTCTCTTCCGTGTCCGTTTTAGGGTTTATTCCGGTGATGGCGGGCATGTCGGCAGGGGAGGGCAGGTACATCACGATAGCGTCCAGCAGCCGTTGCACGCCTTTGTTCTTGAACGAGGAGCCGCACAGCACGGGCTGGATCTTGCGTTCGATGGTGGCCTTGCGGATGATGGGGATCAACTCTTCGGCGGTGATGCTGTCAGCGTCTTCAAAGTAGCGTTCCATCAGCTGCTCGTCCTGTTCTGCCAGCGTTTCGAGCATCAGGTTGCGGTACTTGACGGCCTCGTCTGCCAGGTCTGCAGGAATCTCAACCTCTTGGTAGGTGGTGCCTTGGTTCTCCTCGTTCCATTGGTAGGCTTTCATCTCCAGCAGGTCTATGACTCCGCTGAACGAGTCCTCTTCTCCGATGGGAATCTGGATAGGCATCGGCGAGGCTTTGAGCTTCTCGCGGATCTGATCCACCACGGCATAGAAGTTAGCTCCCGAACGGTCCATCTTGTTGACGTAGCAGATGCGGGACACATTGTACTTGTCGGCTTGGTGCCATACCGTTTCCGACTGTGCTTCAACGCCGCCTACGGCGCAGAAGATAGCCACGGCGCCGTCGAGGATGCGCAGGGAGCGTTCCACCTCCACGGTGAAATCGACATGCCCCGGCGTGTCGATGATGTTGACCTTGCAGGCTTCGTTGCGGCAGTTCCATGTCACGGTGGTGGCGGCGCTGGTGATCGTTATGCCGCGTTCCTGCTCCTGCACCATCCAGTCCATGGTGGCCGTGCCTTCATCTACCTCTCCGATTTTGTAGTTCTTGCCGGTATAGAAGAGAATACGCTCCGTGGTCGTAGTCTTCCCCGCATCAATGTGTGCCATGATGCCGATGTTACGAATATGCAGAAGATCTTCAGCCATTTGTCGTTCTCTTTACCGTGTCGAGTGTTACTATATAATATATTGTATGAATTCCGGAAGTTGCCGTTTACATGCGCATATGGGCGAAAGCCTTGTTGGCTTCTGCCATTCTGTGGATTTCCTCTTTCTTCTTGAATGCTGCGCCTTCTGACTTGTAAGCGGCCATGATCTCCTGGGCAAGCTTGTCGGCCATCGTCTGTTCATGGCGTTTGCGTGCAAAGGAAATAAGGTTCTTCATGCCTACTGACTGCTTTCTGCCCGGCTTGATCTCCTCAGGAACGGGGAGGGTAGTGCCGCCGACGCGCTTGCTCTTGACCTCAACGCTCGGGGTTACGTTTTCCAGGGCTTTTTTCCACACTTCGAGGCCGTTCTCGTTCGTCTTCTCGGAAACGATGTCGATAGCCTTGTAGAAAATCTCGAAAGCAAGGTTTTTCTTGCCTTTCAACATAATGTTGTTGACGAATTTCGTTACCAATTCGTCGTTATACCTCGGATCTGGAAGAATGATCCTTTTTTTTGCATGTGAATTTCTCATGTTCTTGTATCTTCAATGTTTTAATTTACTCTTGAATCGCCAATCCCGGCGTTCAATTTACTTTTCTTTTGGATGTTTGGGGGATTATTTCTTTTTAGGTCTCTTGGCGCCGTATTTGGAACGTCCTTGCAGACGGCCGTCAACGCCGGCGGAGTCGAGCGCGCCTCTGACGATGTGGTATCTTACACCCGGAAGGTCCTTGACACGGCCTCCGCGCACCAGCACGATGGAGTGCTCCTGCAGGTTGTGTCCTTCGCCCGGGATATAGGCATTGACCTCCTTGCCGTTGGTCATTCTTACCCTCGCCACTTTTCGCATGGCTGAATTAGGTTTTTTCGGGGTCGTGGTGTAAACCCTCAAGCAAACGCCGCGTTTCTGCGGACAGGCATCCAGTGCCCTTGACTTACTCTGTGAAGTAAGCTTCTGTCTTCCTTTTCTTACTAATTGTTGAATTGTAGGCATACAATTTGATTTGTTAAACTTTTTATTTATTACGTATTATACCCTATTTTTAGGGCGTGCAAAAATACACTTTTTTTCTTTTTGTTCAACTGCTTGTATTTAAAAGAAAAAAACGCGCAAACGATGTCCGTCTGCGCGTTTTTCCCGCCATCTAAATGACGGTGATTTTCTTGTAGCGTATCCGTTTCGGCGTCACGTTGCCGAGCCTCATTTTCTTGTTCTCTTCATACTCGGTGTAGCCGCCCTCGAAGAAATAGACCTGCGAGTCGCCCTCGAACGCGAGGATGTGGGTGCAGATGCGGTCCAAGAACCAGCGGTCGTGCGAGATGACCACGGCACAGCCCGCAAAGTTGTCGAGTCCCTCCTCCAAGGCCCGCAATGTGTTGACGTCGATGTCGTTGGTAGGCTCGTCGAGCAGAAGCACGTTGGCTTCCGACTTGAGGGTGAGGGCCAGGTGCAGGCGGTTGCGTTCGCCGCCGGAGAGCACGCCGGCTTTCTTGTTCTGCTCGGTGCCGCTGAAGTTGAAGCGTGACAGGTAGGCACGGGAGTTGATCAGCCGCCCGCCCATCATGATCTGCTCCTGGCCGCCGGAGACGATTTCCCAAACGCTCTTCTCGGGGTCGATGACCTTGTGTTGCTGGTCGATGTATCCGATCTTGACGGTTTCGCCTACATGGAACTCGCCGCTGTCGGGCTGCTCCAGTCCCATGATGAGACGGAACAGGGTGGTCTTGCCCGCGCCGTTGGGACCGATGACCCCTACGATGCCGTTGGGCGGCAGGTTGAAGCAAAGGTCGTCAAACAGCAGCTTGTCGCCGAAGGCCTTGCGCACATGCTGCGCTTCGATGACCCTGTTGCCCAGCCGCGGACCGTTGGGGATGAATATCTGCAGGGTCTCTTCTTTCTCTTTCACGGTCTCGTTCAGCAGTTTGTCGTAGGCGTTGAGCCGGGCTTTCGACTTGGCGTGCCGGGCCTTGGGCGCCATGCGCACCCACTCCAGCTCGCGCTCCAGGGTCTTCATTCGCTTGCTCTCCTGCTTGGCTTCCATGGCCAGGCGGTTCGACTTCTGTTCGAGCCACGAGGAGTAGTTGCCCTGCCAGGGGATGCCCTCGCCGCGGTCGAGTTCCAGGATCCAGCCTGCCACATGGTCGAGGAAGTAGCGGTCGTGCGTAACGGCGATGACAGTGCCCTTGTATTGCTGCAGGTGTGCCTCGAGCCATTCCACCGACTCGGCGTCCAGGTGGTTGGTTGGCTCGTCGAGCAGCAGGATGTCGGGTTCGGTGAGCAGCAGGCGGCACAAGGCCACGCGCCGCCGCTCGCCGCCGGAGAGGTTCTTCACGGGCGTGTCGCCGTCAGGACAGCGCAGCGCATCCATGGCGCGGTCAAGCTTGGAGTCCAGTTCCCAGGCATCGTACTGGTCAATCAGTTCGGTGAGTTCGCCCTGCCGCTCGATGAGCCTGTTCATCTCGTCGTCGCCCATAGGCTCGGCAAACTTATTGTTCACCGCTTCGTACTCTTTCAGGATGTCCACGATTTTCTGCACGCCCTGCATCACAGTCTCTTTCACGGTCAGCGCGTCGTCAAGCACAGGCTCCTGCGGCAGGTAGCCTACCGAGTAGCCAGGCGAGAAGACCACCTCGCCCTGATAGTCGTGGTCGAGGCCGGCGATGATCTTCAGCAGCGACGACTTGCCCGCGCCGTTGAGACCCAGCACGCCGATCTTGGCGCCGTAGAAAAAGGAGAGGTAAATGTTCTTTAAAACCTGTTTCTGTGGCGGAAATGTCTTGCTGACATTCACCATTGAGAAGATGATTTTCTTGTCGTCTGTCATATGTTCTGTGTTGTTGTGTCGATTGGAAATGATTTTTGTGGTTTATGAAAACGTTTCTGTTTCAGCTACTTATTATGCCTTGAAACGGCTGCAAAACTATAAAAAATAGCGTTATGAAACATTGTTGATATTTTTTCTTGCAATCGTGTCAGAAAAAAATTATATTTGCTGCGTTCTTTTTGAGCAAAACTAAAACACACTACCCCTTACTCACTACGCTCTTTCAGCACTCAACGGAGAAGAATACTTGTTGCCCGCTCATCGGACTCGTTCTTTAATTGTACTCCGACAACACTGTTATTCTCTAATATTAATTAAACAAAAGTGCTTATGAAAAAGATTTTACTATCTGCCATTGCGCTGTTTCTAACCGCTTTAGGGGCGGTAGCGCAATGCGATGCACCAACAGACGTGCAAGCAAGTGCGACGTGGCAAAAGGCCAAGGTCTCTTGGCGGTCCCCGTTGCTGAACGACCCGATGATGCTGGATTATGGCGTGCCGAATAGTGGCACCGTAGGTGCTGGCATCCAGCAATACAATCTTGGCGTCCGCTATCCGGCAGACTCTATGCAGCGTTTTGCCGGCAAGCAACTCCGCTCAATCTCGTTTTTCCCGAATGCTTCTATCGACTACACGCTTAACATCTATTCGGGCGGCTATATGATCGGAGATACGGTATATTCAGGCGGTACGCTGGTTCATACGCAACTTATCTCCTCGGCAGACATTGCTGTCGGGCAAGTCAACGAAATCATGTTGTCTTCTCAACTGATTGTTACCGGCACGGAAGAACTTCTGGTCTCTTTCCAGGTTGCACCGACAAGTTCTGTCCATCCTTTCGGCTTTGGCTATACCAATGCCGTTGACGGATACACCAACCTCGGTATCCTCGATTCAACTGCCGTCTGGGATACCTGGACCATTTCGGAAAATCCAACGCCCGGACTTTTCCTGCAGTGTCATTTCATTGACCCTTGCAGCATTACAGGTTTCAATGTGTTCCGTGACAATGTGCTGTTGAACACCAATCCCATTTACGGTCATTCTTACATCGACACTTCCGTAGTGCCAGGACAGCAGCATTGCTATAC
>CAVIPZ010000086.1:0-7334 GCA_963644715.1 bacterium
ATTATTGAATTAGGAATGAGGAATTAAGAGGGGCAATATGCATAACGCATTTTAAGTCTAAAATCATTTTCTTGCGGCATCCCTCTCCTCTTTTGAATCTATGGTCTTCTTGCACAAACAAATGGCTGTTCTATACAAACTTCCCTTTCTTAACATCATAGTGTACTACATTTTCAAAGCCGCAACGCTTCAGCTCAAGCCGAGCCTCGTCGCCTAACAGCGCAATTTCATCGGCTTTGTGTGCATCGGTGCTCACTACGACAGGAATGTCATATTTTCGTGACATCTTCAGAATATCGGTTGATGGATAAAACGAATCGCAACGTTTCTTGTAGATGCCGCGCGTGTTTATCTCCATCACCACATCATGCTGATGCATAAGCCACACGGCTTTCTCGGCCAAGTCTCGGTACCATTTTTCGTCTTCCGTAAAATAGCGGTTTTGGTTGTGCATCTTAATTTTGTCCAAATGTGCGATAATGTCAAGATGTTCCGTCTCAAGCATCTCAAAGGTCTGCTCCCAGAACGTGGTGACGGCAACCTTGACATTGCCGCCAAAGAGTTCTTTCAGTCCGTCGTCATAGATTCTCACATCCCTGCCGTCGATAAACCACAGCCGGTCGCCGTGAGGAGGGCGCACCAGATGCACTCCGCCAATGATATAGTCAAGGCCGTAATCGTTGCGGAGTTGGTCAAAGGGAGTTGAAATTCCGGGAATGTAATCACACTCTAACCCCTTGAGCAAGAGAATATCTGTGTTTTTCTGCAGGGTGTCTATCTCCGCACAATAACGCGGAAGGTTCTCGTAAGAGATGCCGAAGTCCGTGTTCGGGACGTAGGCGTGCGAGGAGAATCCGAGTTGCGTAAAATGAAGTGCTTCGGCAGTTTTCACGTATGCGGGCAGCGGATCTTTTCCGTCGCAGTAAAGACTGTGGGTATGGTAGTTCGTATTCATCAAGGATAAGTTATCTGTTATGTTTCACGCTATCTACAAGGTCCAACACCTCGTTGCACTTGCCGATGTGCGCACGGTTATAGTAATTGCTCAAAAACACTATCGTAAGTCCGTCGGAGGGACGATAGAGCCAAACATTGTGAAAGCCGTCCCAAAGTCCGCCGTGATAGACGGTCAGACCGTGTTGGTCTTTTTCTTCCATCCTCACCCCATAGCCATACCATTCTGCCGGAAGCGTCCCGTTAGAGAGGCGGTTTTGACATTTTATGACTTCTTCAACCCACTCGGCAGGTATGATTTCTTTTTTTATGTAAAAGGCACTTGTCCACTTCACAAGGTCTTCGGCACTGGCATAGATGCCTTTGTCGCCCAATATGCTGTTGAGCCGGTCATATTGCGCCAAGGCACCGCTGCGCCAATGGCCACGGGCAAGGTGCAATTCGTCATACCCCTCTTTCGGCGAGACCGTTACATACTCTTTGTTGCCTGCTATAGAAACATGCTTCCTTTTGAGTTCGGCATCCGGATCCACCAGCTCGGTAAAGAACATCGCGTCTTTCATTCCGGCCGGCTTCCACAACTGCTCGCGAACATAACTTTCAAAGGTTTCGCCGGTCACCTGCGACACCAAGTCGGCCAGAATGGCATAATTCGTGTTCACATATTTGAACCTTGACCCTCTGGCAAACATCACGGGGTAACGCTGACGCATCAGAGCCTTAACCAACTGCCGGTTGGTGACAAACACGGTAGTGTCATATATGTTGAACGGAAAATTGAAATACTCGGGGATGCCGGAGGTGTGCGTAAGCAATTGTTTGACCGTAACTTTTGGATACGGGAATCCAGGATAATACTTGCCCAAAGAATCCGTCAGCCTGAGTTTGCCGTCGGCGCACAATTTAAGCACAGCGGCGGCCGTAAACTGCTTTGACACCGAGGCGAGGTCAAACAATGTTGCCATAGTCATCTGGTTTGAGGGCTTGCTCTTGAGTTCTGCCAACCGGTTCCACGACAAGTTGCCGTACCCCGTCGGTTCCTTGTACAATTGTTTGAAACCGTATGCCCGCTCCACCAGAATGGTGTCGTGCATTGCGATAATCATTGTTCCGTTCAACGAATTGCCCATATTGTCGGCAAACTGCCCCAACGTGCGGGCGAGTGCAGAGGTGGTATCCCGGCACACCTTCACCTCGGCATAACCGTAGTCTGCATTAGCCCCCGAACAGTTGGCGGTCAGAAAAGCCGTCAGCAGCAAAATGGACAGATAGGGAATACAAAAAAGATTATTCGGTACAAATGGGAAACGTGTGTTCTGATTTTCCATTTTATCCGTTCATCGAATTCAGGAAATCCTCGTTGTTTTTGGTCTTCTCCATATTTTCCTTGATGAAAGTCATGGCTTCAATCGTAGTCATATCGGCAAGGTGGTTGCGCAGGATCCAGACTTTCTGCAATGTCTCGGCGGGTTGCAGCAAGTCGTCGCGGCGGGTGCTTGACGCCACCAGATCCACAGCGGGATAGATGCGTTTGTTAGACAGACGCCGGTCGAGTTGCAGTTCCATATTTCCTGTACCCTTGAACTCCTCGAAGATCACCTCGTCCATTCGCGATCCCGTATCAATCAATGCAGTAGAGATAATCGTGAGCGAGCCGCCGTTTTCGACGTTCCGGGCCGCGCCAAAGAAACGTTTGGGCTTCTGGAGCGCGTTGGCCTCCACGCCGCCCGAGAGCACCTTTCCAGATGCCGGTGCCATCGTGTTGAAAGCGCGGGCAAGACGCGTAATCGAGTCAAGCAGGATGCACACGTCATGGCCACATTCAACCATACGCTTGGCTTTCTCGAGCACCATATTGGCAATCTTGACATGGCGTTCAGCGGGCTCATCAAACGTGGAAGAGATAACCTCGGCGTTTACGCTGCGCTGCATGTCCGTCACCTCTTCGGGGCGTTCGTCAATAAGAAGGATAATCAGGTAAATTTCAGGATGGTTGTATGCTATGGCATTCGCAATGTCCTTGAGCAGCACTGTTTTTCCTGTCTTTGGCTGGGCCACAATCAAGCCGCGCTGCCCTTTGCCTATCGGGGCGAACAGGTCAATGACACGCGTGGATATGTCGCGCGATGAATGGCCTGTGATCTTTATCTTCTCGTTCGGGAACATCGGGGTCAGATAGTCGAACGGGATACGGTCGCGGATATCTTCGGGGTCGCAGCCGTTGATCTTTTCAACCTTGGTGAGCGGGAAATATTTCTCGCCGGCCTTAGGCGGACGGATGGCGCCATAGACGGTATCGCCGTTCTTGAGTCCGAAAAGCTTAATCTGCGACATCGAAACATAAATGTCGTCTGGCGAGGTCAAGTAATTGTAATCGGACGAACGGAGGAAACCGCAATTGTCGCTTGTTATCTCGAGCACGCCTTCGGCCATGACTGAACCGTCGTACTGCGAGTCGGCCAAGTAAGCCAGTTGTTCGTTCAAGATTCTTGCGCCGTCGTTCGGGTCAAGTTCTGACTGTTGCTGTTCTTCCTGGTTCTTCTCATCTGTTTTAGGCAGAACGTTCTGTTGAGTTACAGGTTCTGACTTATGTTCTGTGGACAGCTGAATGGCCGGTTCGGGTTCGTTCTTGGCCTGTTTCCGTGTAATATGAGGCTTTTTGACGGGTTCATTCAGACTGGCAGGTGTTTGGTCTGTCTTGGATGCCGGTGCTTCTGATACTGTCGTTTCTGTAGTCTTAACCTGCTGTGTTGCGGCAACGTCCACTTTTCTGGGGCGGCCTCTTTTGCGCTTCACAGGCTGTTCTTCTGTAGGCGGCACTGCACTCCCCTCGGATGCGGCTACTGGTTCAGCCTCAGGTGACGTTACCGTATTAGGCTGTGCTGCAGCAGCTGGCGTACGGGTTTTATATTTCCTTTTGGGTTTCTCTTCCGGCGGCAGCGGATTGGCAAACAAAACGGGTTCCTCGTTTTGTTTAACATTCTTGTCCGCATCAACAGAATCAGACTGTTCCTTAAATAGAGGCAGTTGTTTCTTGTCAGGAAGATTAACCTTAACGGTTTTCTTCTTGTTGTTTGAGGTGGCAATAGGAAGGTCGTTCCCAGCATTAATTCTTCTTCTTTTCGGTCTTGGTTCTGTGGACTCTAACATCGTTGTCAAGTTGGTTTTCGATTTCCTTTCTCCAGTTCAAGCAACATTACAATGGCAGGATAGAACAGTAATTGTTGCGCTGCAAAAGGATGCGCAAAAATACATTTTTTCCTTACTAATGCAAGAAAAAAATATGGTTCAGAAAAGATTAATTATCGATGTTGAATTCAGGGTGAATAAACTGTGTGGAATGTGGTATTTATCAAAAAAAAGAAAGCATATCGGTAAAGATATGCTTTCAGTCGGTGTGAAAATGCCAAGGTTTTAACCTTGTTTTGATTATTCAGCGGCAGTTTCTTGTGCCGGCTTTTCTTCAACTTGTGCGGTTTCTTCAACTTGAACCGGTTCCTCAACCTTGGCAGTTTTTTTGCTGCTGCGGCGAGTACGGGTCGATTTCTTTGCAGAAGAAGCAGAAGTATAAGTTTCGTTATAGTCAACAAATTCGATGATGCACATTTCAGCGTTGTCACCTTTGCGGAAGCCTGTCTTGAGGATACGGGTGTATCCGCCAGGACGGTTGGCGACCTTTTGTGAAATGTCGCGGAACAGTTCGGTAACAGCATACTTGTTCTGAAGTTTAGCAAACACCATACGTCTGGAGTGGGTGGTGTCTTGTTTGCTGAGCGTTACGAGCGGTTCGACATATTTTCTCAATTCCCTTGCTTTGGCCAAAGTAGTGGAAATCCTTTTGTGCATTATCAGAGATGCCGACATATTAGACATCAGCGCTTTTCTGTGGGCATCTGTTCTACCTAAATGGTTAATTTTTTTAGCGTGTCTCATTGTTATTAATCCTTATCTAATTTATATTTTGATACATTCATACCGAATTCCAGTCCTTTGGACTTAACCAGATCTTCGAGTTCGGCGAGGGACTTCTTGCCGAAATTGCGGAATTTGAGAAGGTCAGCCTTATGGATGGCGACCAGATCTCCGAGGGTTTCGAGTTCAGCTGACTTAAGGCAGTTCAAGGCTCTGACAGAAAGGTCCATATCTACGAGTTTGGATTTCAGGATCTGTCTGATAAGCATTGAATCCTCGTCAAAATCTTCGGTTTCAGTTGGCTGTTCCTGAACGTCAAGCGAAATCTTGTCGTCGGAGAAGAGCGCGAAATGTTGAATCAGAATTTTGGCGGCCTCTTTCAAAGCCTCTTTCGGATGGATAGAACCGTCGGTGTCTATTTCCATAATAAGCTTCTCAAAGTCCGTTTTTTGTTCAACGCGGTAGGGTTCAATCACGTACTTCACGTTCTTGATCGGGGTATGAATTGAGTCAATTGCAATCACATCGATGCCGTCGTGCATAAAACGGTTGTCCTCAACTGGCACATAGCCACGGCCTTTGTCAATCGTGATTTCCATCACTAAACGTACAGAAGGTTCCATACGGCAGATGAGCAGGTCAGGATTCAGCACTTGGAAGAAGTTGAGAAAACGGTTCATGTCGCCGGCCTTGAAAGTTTCCTGACCGCTGATGACGACCGTAACCTTTTCGGAATTGTTGTTCTCAATCTTGTTTTTGAGGCGAACCTGTTTAAGGTTGAGCACGATATCCGTAACATCCTCCATAACGCCGGGAATCGAAGAGAACTCTTGAGCCACGCCTTCGATCTTGATGGAAGTAATAGCAAAGCCTTCCAAGGATGAAAGCAGGACACGGCGGAGTGCGTTTCCTATCGTAACGCCATAGCCTTGCTGCAAGGGACGAAATTCAAATACGCCATGAAAATCGTCGGCCTCATTCATGATAACCTTGTCAGGTTTCTGAAATGTTAAAATTGCCATTTTTATTGTTGTTTGATGTTTGAAATTAAACGGTTAAAAGGTCCTGTGGTTACGCGTTCAGGCGGCTTGCAGTTTCACGAATAACCGTTTAACCGGCTTTTTATCTATTACTTGGAATACAACTCGACGATAGACTGCTCATTGATGGTTTCAGGAATCTCCTCTCTCTGAGGATAATTCATGAATTTGCCTACCATAAGGTTGCCGTCCCATTCGAGCCATGCCGAGTTCATAGCCTTTCCGCTGAGCGAGTTGGTGATGACTTCGAGAGCCTTTGAACGTTCGCGAACCTCAACCGTGTCGCCAGGAACGAGAAGTCTGGACGGGATGTTGCAGACCTCACCGTTGACGGAAATGTGGCGGTGGTTGACAAGTTGACGAGCGGCTGCGCGAGAGGGAGCAATGCCAAGACGGAATACAACATTGTCGAGACGGGACTCGATAAGCTGCATCAAGTTTTGACCGGTTGCACCTTTCTTGCGGGCTGCCAATGCAAACAGTTTGCGGAACTGACGCTCGAGCAAACCATAGGTGTATTTGGCTTTCTGTTTTTCCTGAAGCTGCATTCCGTATTCTGAAAGTTTGGAACGTCTTCTGGACTGACCATGCTGACCCGGAGCATAGTTCTTTCTTTCGAAATTCTTGTCAGGTCCGAAAATGGGCTCCTTGAATTTTCTTGCGATTCTTGTTTTGGGTCCTGTATATCTTGCCATAATTCTATTTTATCTATTATTTTTTACGATACGGATTGAAAATTATACTCTTCTGTGTTTAGGAGGACGGCAGCCGTTGTGAGGAAGCGGAGTCACGTCCGTTATCTCCTCAACGATGATGCCTGTCGTGTTGATCGACCTGATAGCAGACTCACGACCTTGTCCCGGACCCTTTACATAAACCTTGACTTTGCGCAGACCGAGGTCATAAGCAACCTTAGCGCAGTCCTGAGCAACCATCTGGGCAGCGTATGGGGTGTTCTTCTTTGAACCTCTGTATCCCATTTTGCCGGCGGAAGACCAGGAGATGACCTGACCGTCATTATTTGTAAGGGAAACGATGACATTGTTGAAAGAGGCATAAATGAAAGCCTTTCCGGAAGCATCGATCCTGACAACTTTCTTCTTGGATGTTTTTGTGTTTTTTGCCATAGCTATATGTTTTCTCTATCCATGTACTGATTTAGTTACTACTTGGTTGCTTTCTTCTTGTTGGCAACAGTTTTCTTGCGTCCCTTACGGGTACGGGCATTGTTTTTTGTGCTCTGGCCACGTACCGGAAGACCGAGACGGTGACGAATGCCTCTGTAGCATCCGATGTCCATCAGACGCTTGATATTCATCTGTTCCTCGCTTCTCAGAGGACCTTCCACTTTAATCTCATTTACCAATCCACGGATTACTGCCAATTCATCATCGTTCCATTCATTTACCTTTTTGTCCCAGTTGATAC
>CAVIPZ010000086.1:7414-7836 GCA_963644715.1 bacterium
ACCGATCTCACCATGTTTGTTCTTAGGTAAATCAATACCTGCAATTCTTGCCATATTACTTTATCTTTTTATGTTAATAATATTTATTATCCCTGACGTTGTTTGAATTTCGGGTTTTTCTTGTTGATCACGTAAACGACCCCGTGACGTTTGACCACTATGCAGTCTTCGGATCTTTTCTTGACTGATGTTCTTACTTTCATTTTTGCTTTTTTATTGTTTAATTTTCTGTTCTATAATTGTGTATTGAATTTATGCTTTGTATCTGAATGTGATTCTGCCTTTCGTCAGATCGTAGGGAGACATGGCTATCTGAACCTTGTCGCCAGGAAGTATTTTGATGTAATGAAGACGCATTTTGCCGGAGAGATGCGCTATAATCTCATGACCGCTTTCTATCCTTACACGGTACATTCCATTTC
>CAVIPZ010000087.1:0-7595 GCA_963644715.1 bacterium
CGCCCTGAAATTGCTGGATACGCTCCTTTGAACCCTCGATAATTTTGTAAGATACTGTAATCGTGTCGCCTGCTTTGAATTTCGGGAATTCTTGTTTTGCAATGAAATTATCCTCTACGTACTGAATCAATTCCTGTTTCATCTCTATACTCTTTATTGATTTTTCGCTATTTTATTTTGAGGCTGCAAAACTACACTTTTTTTGTTATTATGCAACCGCTTTCGGATTTTAATTTTTCAAAAAGTAATTATCTGTTTTTCTCGTTCTTCTCGGCGGCCATCTTGATGACTTCCTCTTGCTTTGCAGCGGGCATAGGCATATAATTGTAGAACTCCATAGAATAATTGGCGCGTCCCGAGGTAATGTTGCGCAAGGCGGTGGCATAGCCAAACGTTTCCATCAGCGGCACATAGCCGTCGAGTTTCTGCGAACCTTTGCGGAATCGGCGCATATTCTCAATGCGGCCGCGGCGCTTGTTGAGGTCGCGCGTGACATTGCCGATGAAGTCGTCAGGGGTGTTGACCTCAATCTGCATGACCGGCTCCATTATGATAGGCGATGCTTTGCGGAACGCCTGCTTGAAGCACTGCGCAGCGCAAAGCTGGAATGCCATGTCACTGGAATCTACGGGATGGTAACTGCCGTCCACCAAGGTACATTTCACATCTACCACGGGGTAGCCTGCCACGGGGCTCTTCGCCATCGCCTTGACGAGACCTTTCTCCACAGAGGGGATGTACTCCTTGGGCACAACGCCTCCCTTGGAAATATCAACGAACTCGAAGCCCTTGCCGGGGTTTGGCTCGAAGCGGATAACGGTGTGGGCAAACTGGCCGCGGCCGCCGCTCTGCTTGGCATGTTTGTAAGCCAGCTCCACAGGGGCGGTGATTGTCTCGCGGAAAGACACGGAGGGCTCGCCCACCGTAATGGGCACTTTGAACTCGTCGCGGATGCGCTCGACCAGGATTTCAAGATGCAGCTCACCCATGCCCGAAATGATGGTCTCTTCGGTCTCCTCGTCAAAGTGGGAATGGAAAGAGGGGTCTTCGTTGCAAAGTTTGGCAAGCACCTCGCCGAGTTTGTCGCGGCTTTTCTTGTCTTCAAGATTCACTTTCATCTCGATGACGGCGGGCGGCACTTGTATGGATTCGAGCAGCACAGGGCTGTTCTCGTCACACAGCGTGTCGCCCGTGCGGGTGTATTTCATGCCAACCAGAGCCACGATTTCGCCTGTGCCGGCCTCGGTAATCTCTTCGCGTTCCTTGGCCTTGATGCGGAATATGCGTCCTACCCGTTCGTTCTTGAGCTTGTTGGTGTTGTAGATGCTCATTCCGCTGGTGATTTTGCCGCTGAAAATACGGATGAACGTCTGCTGCCCCACATACGGGTCGTTGATGAGTTTGAATGCCAATGCCGAAAACGGCGCTTTGTCTGACGGCTCTCTGGTGACGCTCTTTTCGGGATCGTCGGGGTCGTGCGCCACAACGGTGCCCAAGTCAACGGGCGACGGCAGGTAATCGACAACCGCATCAAGCAGTTGCTGAATGCCTTTGTTCTTGTAGGCGGCGCCGCAAAGCACAGGTGTCACGACCAAGCCGATCGTCGCTTTCCGGATGGCCTTGCGGAGCGTATCTTCGTCTATTTCCTTTTCTTCAAGATAAAGTGTAGCAATCTCGTCGTCGTGGTCGGCAAGTCTTTCTATCATGAATTTTCTGGCTTCGGCTGCGGCGGCCTGGAACTCTGTGGGGATTTCATTCTCAAAGTAATCTTTTTCGTCAAAAGTGAGCGCTTTCATCTTCACAAGGTCAACCATGCCTTGAAATTCGTTTTCGGCGCCCATTGGAAGATGTACCGGCACAGCATTGGCCGCAAGATATTTGTCCATCTGGCTTACCACCTCCTGGAAATCCGCCCCTGTGCGGTCCATCTTGTTCACAAAAGCGATGCGCGGCACCCTGTACTTCTCTGCCTGGTTCCAAACGGTTTCGCTCTGCGGTTCAACGCCGCCCACGGCGCAGAAAACGGCCACCATGCCGTCAATGACCCGCAGCGAACGTTCCACCTCAATGGTGAAATCGACATGCCCTGGCGTATCTATCAAGTTGATTTGATGATTTTTCCACTGTGCTGTAATGGCTGCCGACGCAATAGTGATGCCCCGTTCCTGCTCCTGCTTCATAAAATCCATCGTGGCTTGTCCGTCGTGCGTCTCCCCCACTTTCCTGTTCACTCCCGTGAAGAACAGAATTCTTTCTGATACGGTAGTTTTGCCGGCATCAATGTGCGCGGCAATACCGATGTTGCGTAAATTAGTAATTTGCATGTTTGTTTTTTTGATATAATAACTTCATCCGCCCTGTCTTTGTATGACACGGCGGATGAAATCCGTTGTAAATAAAATTCTTGTTGTCAGTATTTTACCGTTTCACGAAGAACGGAACTACTCTTCATCCGTCAAGCCGAAAGCCTGCTTGAGCTCGGCGGGCGCTTCCTTGATGGACTTGGAGTCAGACGGGCGCAAGAAATTAGAGGCCTTCACTTTCTTGCTGGGGGTGATTTTGGTAGCCGTTTGGACAATGGTTACCGACTGCCCGTTGATGTCTTGCTGGATGGCTACGCTAAGCGGGTAACCTTTCAGTCCGGGGTAATTGCTGAAATTGATATTGTCGCCGGTCAGAAGGTCTTCGGTGACCCACAAAGTGGCTTCGCTCTCCTCGTCGGTTTCAAGATTCGTGAACTTGACAATCACTTTCTTGCAATTGTAATCGAGAATGGTTTTTGTTTCATCTTTGTACTCGAAATCCATCTTAGAAGTCTCGAACATCTTCTTCACGTCTTCCTCGTCTTTCTCGATGTAGTATTTGCCATAGCCGGGGATATCGATAATGGTGGTCAGCAGTTTGTAGTCGCCGTTCGTGATGTTGACGATGCCGACGCCCATGTTGTTGATTACGGTTTTGGTATTGTTGCCCATAATCGTAACTTCAGAGGTGAGTTCTGAAAGCTCTGCGGTAATGTTGGGGTCATCCGTGCCTTCAGCAGTGGTTTCGAAAACAATGGTGCCTGCAAAAGGTTTCTGTGCCAGTGCGGAGATTGTGCCGAAGAACATCACGACAGCCATCCACAAAAAGATCTGTTTTTTCATGTTGTCTTTTGTTTTTTTACTTTTTATAAAATCGCCGCAAAAATACAAAATTCCGCAAACGCTTCATTGTCGAGACTGCAACTTTTGCAATCTTAACCAAAAATTCACATATGCCACAACTGCCATTTTTTCCTTACTTTTGCCGCCTTTAAAATGCAGCATACATAAATGGTTTTCAGCAGCACTTTCTTCCTGTTTGCATTCCTGCCGCTATTCCTGATTGTTTACCGGTTCACGCCCTGGAAAGCAAAGAATATCGTGTTGCTTGCCGCCAGCCTGCTCTTTTATGCGTGGGGAGCTCCCAAGTTTATCTTCATCCTGCTTGGTTTCTTGTGCATCAACTTTTTCATTGTACGCGGGCTTCACGTTCAAAACAGACACCGCAAACTGTTGCTGGCCTTGTCCATAGCCATCAATTTGGGACTGCTGGTCTATTTCAAGTATGCCAATTTCTTCGTTGACAACCTGAATTTCCTCTTGCAGTCGTTCGGCATAAAGCCGCTGGGCTGGGCCAAGATTGCCTTGCCCGTAGGCATCTCGTTCATCACTTTCCAGTCGCTGAGCTACACCGTAGATGTATATCGCGGCGTGCGCGCTCCGTTGCGGCTCATCACCGACTACCTGCTGTACATTCTGATGTTCCCGCAGCTTGTTGCCGGTCCCATCATCCGTTTCAACACCATTGCCGACGACATCGCCGACCGCCGCCACAACGACACGCCCGACAACCGGCTGTACGGCATATACCGTTTTGTCATCGGTTTGTCAAAGAAAGTGCTCATTGCCAACATCTTGGGCGAGCAGGTGGATTATCTCTATGCACTCCCGCACGGAGAAGTCACGGGCATAGTGGCAGGGACGGCAGCCTTGGCCTACTCGTTCCAAATTTATTTCGACTTCAGCGGCTATTCTGACATGGCCATCGGGCTGGGCTATCTGATGGGGTTCAAGTTTCCCGAGAATTTCAACAATCCATACACCTCCAAAAGCGTCAGCGAGTTCTGGCGCAGGTGGCACATCACCCTGGGTGCCTGGCTCAAAGACTACCTGTACATACCGCTGGGCGGCAACCGCGTGTCACCGTTCCGCACCTACCTCAACTTAGGCATCGTGTTTCTCGTGTGCGGCATCTGGCACGGGGCGGGCTGGAACTTTGTTGTTTGGGGTATTTGGCACGGCTTTTTCATCATCTGCGACAAGCTTTTCCTCAACCGTCTGCTGTCAAAGGCGCCTTCCGTTTTACGTGTCCTGCTCACATTCGCCGTCGTCACCGTAGGCTGGGTTTTCTTCAGGCTCGACAGCCTCGGCGATGCCCTGTTTTTCATCCACAAGTTGTTCTGTTTCCACGGAACCATGCTGCATCTCCCCGCTGAGTTTTTCTTGGCGATGGTCATCGCCCTGTTGTGCTCGTTCTTGACCGCCACCCGCCCCGGGCAACGGCTCGAAAAGGTCTGCTACGCCGAACAGCGTCCTGCCTGGCAGCACGTCATCACATTCGTTTGCGCCTTGCTGCTGCTGACCGCATGCACGGCTTCCCTCTCCGCCTCCGGCTTCAACCCGTTCATATATTTCAAATTCTGACCACGCACCAATATGAAACGGATTCTATACATAATTTTCCTCGTCCTGCTTTTTATTCCACTATTTCAGAAATGGACTATGCTGATACCCGAAAAGCCGCTCTATGGCGCCTTTGCCGTTACGGAAAAGCCCGAACTTTCCGCCTCAAACTGGTTCAACGGCTTCTTTCAGTCAGCATACGAAAAGCATTTCAACGAGAAACTGGGATTCCACGCCTCCTTTGTCAGGCTCCGCAACACATTCTTGTACGACCTGTTCGGAGAGACCAATGCCCATGTAGTCTTCGGCAAGGAGAACTATCTTTACGAGCAGGACTATATTGACGCCCATTACGGCACCGACTATGTAGGCCTCGACTCGTTGCGGCGCACTGCCGAAGCCGTCTGTCAACTGCGTGACACCCTGGCGGCCCACGGGAAAACATTCGTCATCTTCCTTGCTCCCAGCAAGGCCGACTTCTTTCCGGAACACCTCCCTGACTCCTCCAAGAAAGCGGAAACCGACAGCACCAACTACAAACAACTGAGCCGTCTGCTCAAGCAGCGCGGGATTCCCGTCATCGACTACAACTATCATTATATGTCGCGCAAGGCAACATCGCCCTACCCGCTCTACTCCAAATATGGCATACACTGGAGTTACTACGGCTCTATGCAGGCCACCGACAGCCTGATGCACTACATTGCGGATGCACGGAACACCGAAATGCCCCGCGTAGTGACCGACAACTTCAAAGTTCAGAACAAGCCCGACCATTCCGACTACGACCTCGGCAACCTGCTCAACCTGAGCCATCGGCTGAAAGGCTATCCGCTCTGCTATCCGCAATGGCATTGGCAGCAACCGGAAGACACCGCCAAAATGCCGCGCCTGCTGACCATCTCCGACAGTTACTATTGGGAAATGTACTTCTACGGCCGCTTCTGGTATTACAACACCACGGCCTATCCCGAGAGTTTTGACAAAGAGACCTCGGTGTCGAGTTTCAATCTGAAAGAGGAGATAGAAAAAGCGGATGTCGTAATCATCATGAGCACGACACCCGGGCTAAAGACCTTCTCGTGGGGATTTGTTCAAAACGCGCTGAACGCCTACCGCAAGTAGCCTGTTTGACGCAGTCGATACAACCGGAATCACGCCTTGGCGCAATCAATCACTTTGGCATCAGTTTCACAAAAGGCGTCAACATCTCCTCCATCGAGATGCCGCCATGCTGGAAAGTGTTCCTGTACATGTTCACATACTGGTTGTAATTGTTCTGGTAGGCAAAAAAGTCGGAATTCATGGCAAAGATAAAGCGCTGGGTCATACTCTCTTTCGGCAGAAACGCATCTTCGGGGTTCTTGACCTCAAAGACATCTTTGGCGGGATAGTTCATATTGCTTCTGCCCACCTTGTAGCGGAGATTCGTGTTCATGTCGCGTTCACCCACAATCTTGAGCGGACGGTTCACCTTGATGGTGCCATGGTCTGTCGTGATGAACACCGGCACCTTACGCTCTGCCAAGTATTTGAGCATTTCCAGCAATATGGAGTTCTCGAACCACGAGGCCGTGATGCTGCGGTACGACTTCTCGTCATCGGCCAGTTCTCGCACCACATTCACGTCGGTGCCGGCATGGGAGAGCATATCCACGAAATTGAACACAATGACATTGAGCGAATTGTTCATCAGCTGATACAGGTTGTCGAACACTTTCTTCCCGAAATCCATATTCAGCACCTTGGCATACGAGTACTTCACATTCTTGCCGTATCTTTTCAGATATTCGCCGAGCAGTTGCTCCTCGTGCTGGTTTTTGCTCCCCTGGTCGCCCTCGTTCAGCCACAACTGCGGGTATTTCTTGGCAATCACCGAAGGCATCAGGCCGGAGAAGAGCGCGTTGCGCGCATAATGCGTGGCAGTGGGCAGAATGCTGAAACATATTGACTCGTCTTCAATATAATAATAATCGTGCAGCAGCGGGTATATGCTGCGCCACTGGTCGTAACGCAGGTTGTCAATCACAAACAGAAAAACGGGGCGGCTGTCGTTGAGCACAGGGAATAGCTTCTCTTTCAGCACCGTATGCGACTGCAGCGGCTTCTCGGAACCGCGACCGTTCAGCCAGTCGATGTAATTGTTCTGGATAAATTTGGCAAAACGGATATTGGCCTCTTCTTTCTGCGCCGCCAGCATCTCAAGGATGCTGTCGTCCTCGATTTTCTCAATCTGGATTTCCCAATCTACAAGGTCACGGTACAGATTCTCCCACTCTTTCACCGACAGCCGGTCGGAGATGCGCATAGACAATTCGCGGAAAGCCTGCTGGTAGTCTAACGTCACTTTTTCAGACACGAGCCGTTTGTTGTCAATGTTCTTTTTGAGGCAAAGCAGGATCTGGTTGGGATTTACAGGCTTGATGAGATAATCGGAGATGTTGGAGCCGATTGCATCCTCCATGATATGCTCCTCTTCGCTTTTGGTAATCATCACAATTGGGATATGCGGATAGCGTTTCTTGAGCCGCTGCAAGGTTTCAAGACCGCTCAGTCCAGGCATGTTCTCGTCAAGGAACACAATGTTCACAAACTCTTTTTCCAGAATTTCCAACGCTTCCATACCGCTAAGCGCCGGTATCACATCATAGCCTTTCGACTTCAGGAAAAGTATATGGGGCTTCAGCAAATCAATCTCATCGTCAGCCCACAGGATCTTTGCATTCATTTCTTTTTTGATTTAAATTTTCACGGATAAACGGAAAAACAGGGCGTTTTATTATAAGGAAAAGTCAAAGGATCAGAAAATGAAAAAAAATCAGCCGTTTACAATTTTTTTTTAAAATAAACGTTACAACATCAACTGCTTTTGAACAAGCAGTTGATACA
>CAVIPZ010000088.1:0-7587 GCA_963644715.1 bacterium
ATCCGGCACGGCCGGGACTTACGCCATGGACGCGGTAGAACGAGTCCATAAAGTCATAAACCTCTTTAGGCTTCGGAAATGATGTGGCGGAATTGTCTAAATATATCATATCTACTTTATTTTATTCTTATTTGTAACGTTCTTTCAAGACTTTGAGCATATCTTCTGTCATCGAAGCCAGGTCAAAGGAGGGTTTGAATCCCCACTCTTCGCGGGCGCAGCTGTCGTCCATACGGTCTGGCCATGAGTCGGCGATGCCTTGGCGCAGCTCGTCATATACATACTCCATCTCGAAATTTGGGATATGTTTTTTGATTTCGTTGTAAATCATCTCGGGTTCAAAACTCATTGCCGTGATGTTGAAAGAGTTGCGGTGAATGAGCTTTGACGGGTCTGCTTCCATAAGGTCTATGGCAGCCTTGAGGGCATCGGGCATGTACATCATGTCCATAAAAGTGCCTTTTGCGATGGGACAGGTGAATTTCTCGCCCTTGACAGCGGCATAGTAGATCTCGACGGCATAGTCGGTGGTGCCGCCGCCCGGCAGTGTCACGTTGGAAATCAGTCCGGGGAAGCGTACGGAGCGCGTGTCCACGCCGTAACGCTTGAAGTAGTAGTCGCTGAGCAGTTCGCCGGTGACTTTCGTGACGCCGTAGATGGTCTTAGGGCGCTGGATAGTGTCTTGCGGGGTCATGTCGTGTGGGGTTTCAGGGCCGAACGAGCCGATAGAACTGGGCGTGAAGAGGGCGCAGCCAATCTCGCGCGACACTTCAAGGCAGTTGAGCAGCGCGCCTATGCCGACGTTCCATCCTAACATCGGGTTGGCTTCAGCCTTTGCGGAGAGGATGGCAGCCAGATTGTAGATGGTGTCGATTTTGTATTTCTTGACGGCATCTGCTATCTCTTGTGCGTTGGTGGCATCGATTTTGCACGAAGGACCGGCTTCGGCCAAGGCTCCTTTCAGCGGGTAAATCATGTCGGCGGCGACAACGTTGTCAGTGCCGTATTGTTTGCGCAGGGCAGGAGTCAGTTCCGAACCGATCTGCCCGCAAGCTCCAATAACCAGTATTCTTTTCATCGCAATTTTTTTTAATTAGTTGTTATACATTTTTTTCAAAAAGCGCGCAAAAGTACAAAAAATGAGAATTGGCAGCAAAAGGAAAATGACTTCCTCTCACGTTCAGTGTATGATTTTCAGTTCTTCAAGCTGCAGCCGCACTTTCAGCCATTCAGCCAGCTTCTTTTCTTTTGCGGCACTGCCGGCGCCGTTCTCCCAGCGGATGTAAAGGGTGGGCACAGTGCGGTGCTCCATCGTCTTCGGGTTGTAGTATTCCATGCTGGCTATGGACATCTCCTCGATTTCGGGATACTGGATATGTATCTCCTGCGCAACTTGTTTGGCTTTGGTGCTGGTGCCGGTTATCTTGCTGATCTGTGACTCCAGTGCCCGGATGGTAGAGTCTTGCTTCTGGATGATGTTCTCCTTTTTCTGGATCAGGTTCTCGATGATTTCGTTCTGTTGGGTGATGTCGATGGTTTCGCCCGTCTGCCGGATGATGAGCCTCGTGTTTTTGAGCCCGTATTGGTCGCATACGATGTTTTGCATCTTGTCGAGGTCCTCGGAGGTGAGTTTTTTCCCGACGAGAGAGAGTTCAATGGTTTGGCTGCGCGGGTGGTATTCGCGGTTGCATTTGATGATTTGCGTGTTCTGCATCACGGCGTTGTCCTGCATATCGTTAATGAAACGGATGCTTTGCGTGTTGAAAGCCGACTCTTTAACCACATCGATGGCCAGAAAGATGCTCGGTACCAGCACGATGGCGGTGAAGATGGAAACGAGCCGCTTCTCTTTGCGTTTCCGTTTCGCATCGGAAAAGTTCTTTTTAGGGAATCCCAGAAAGCGGACCATCAGGAAGGTGGCGAGGGCGATGAAGAACGAGTTGATGAAGAAGAGGTAGAATGCGCCGAGAAAATAGCCGATCTGTCCTGTAGCTATGCCGAAGCCGGCGGTGCAGAGTGGCGGCATCAGGGCGGTGGCTATCGCTACACCCGAAATGACGGTGAAGGGCTGCGATTTCCGCGAGGTGGCGACTATGCCGGCCAATCCGCCGAAAAAGGCGATGAACACGTCGAAGATGGTTGGACGGGTGCGCGCCAGCAGTTCCGATTGTGCGTCGCTGATGGGGGAAATCAGAAAGTAGAGGGTGGAGGCCGTGAGGCTGATCAGCACCATCACGGCCAGGTTTTTGAGCGACTTGCGCAGCAGGTCTTCGTCGAGGATGCCGACGGAGAGCCCGATGCCGTTGATGGGGCCCATCAGCGGGGAGATGAGCATCGCGCCGATGATGACCGCCGTGGAGTTCACGTTCAGCCCAACCGACGCCACGATGATGGCGAAGAACAGGATCCAGACGTTCACGCCGCGGAACTCCACACTCTTGGAGATGGACTCCACCGTCATAGGGTAGTCGGTATCGTCTCTCAATTGCGTGTATTTGCGGAGGGCGACCCAAAACGAGCGTGCCGTTCTCGATACTGGCTTTTTCTTTTTCGGAGATGGTTCAGGCGTGTCCATAGTCGCGGCCGTGTCAGGGGGTTACTGTTCGCATTCGCGGTGTTCGGTGATGTGTCGGGCAATGTCGTCAAGCGTCATTGCCTGCTGCGTGCCGTCGGCCATGTTCTTGAGTGTATAGATTCCTTTGGCGCGCTCGTCTTCTCCGGCAATGACCACAAAGGGGATATGTTTGGCATTGGCGTAGGTCATCTGCTTGCCGATTTTGACATTGTCGGGGTAGATTTCGGCCGACAGCCCGTGTGTCCTCAAGGCGCGGAGCCCTTTCAGGGCGTAACTCTCGTCTTCGCCGCCGAAGTTGAGGAACAGCGCATCTACGGGGTTCTGGATGCTGGCGGGGAACAGCCCGAGTTCGTCCAGCACGTCGTAGATGCGTTCGGCGCCGTAGGAGATGCCAACGCCCGACATGTTCTTGAGACCGAAGATGCCGGTGAGGTTGTCGTAGCGGCCGCCGCCGGAGATGCTTCCCATAGCGGCGTCGCGGGCCTTGACTTCAAAAATAGCCCCCGTGTAGTAGTTCAGCCCTCGCGCCAGTGTGATGTCGGCTTCAAGGGTGGCATACAGTGCCATGTCTTTGACGTAGTCGAGCACCGTTGTCAGTTCTTCAATGCCTTTCATGCCGGTTTCGCTGTCCGTGAGGAGCTCTTTGAGTTTCTCCAGCTTTTCGCCGTTGCTGTACTGGCAGAAGGAGAACACGGGCGACAGTTTGGCGATGGCTTCGCGGCTGATGCCGCGCTCTTCCATTTCGCGGCACACTTCGTCTTGCCCTATTTTGTCCAGTTTGTCCATAGCTACGCAAAGGTCGGTGACGCGGTCGGCCTCGCCGATGACTTCAGCGATGCCGGAGAGGATTTTGCGGTTGTTGATCTTTATGGTTACGGCGATGCCGAAACGGTGGAAGATCTCGTCGGTGATTTCAATGAGTTCTGCCTCGTTGAGGAGTGACGGGCTCCCGATGATGTCGGCATCGCATTGGTAGAACTCGCGATACCGTCCTTTTTGGGGTCTGTCGGCTCGCCACACGGGCTGCATCTGGTACCGTTTGAAAGGGAAAGTGAGTTCGTGCTGGTGTTGCACCACAAAGCGCGCGAACGGCACGGTGAGGTCATAGCGCAGTCCTTTCTCGCACAGTTTGGATGCCAGCCGGTTTGCGGTAAGTCCGGGCTCTCCGAAATCCACGTTGTGCGTAAAGTCGCCGGAGTTCAGGATCTTGAACAGCAGCCGGTCGCCCTCTTCGCCGTATTTGCCCATCAGGGTGGTCAGGTTTTCCATAGCCGGGGTCTCGATGGGGAGGTAGGCGTGCCGGTGAAATACAGAACGGATGGTGTCGAAGATATAGTTGCGCCTCATCATCTCGACGGGCGTGAAATCGCGTGTTCCTTTTGGAATAGAAGGTTTTACCATAGGTTTTTCTGTTTATTTTTTAAGACGGCGCAAAGGTACGCAATTTTCCGTTTCCCGTCGCACCTTATGTCCGCATAAAACTGTATCTTTGCGCCGTCAAACTTACAACAATATCATCAAATTCTTTTTTTATGAAAAAACTTTATTTATTGCTCTGCCTTTTCGCTCTGTCTATGCAGGCTATGGCTCAGAACCCCTCTGTTGCTGTCTCTATTGACAGCGTGACCCCCCTCGCCATTACGGCGACTTTTACCCCGAATGAGGCTTGCGCCTCGTACGTTTATGTGATCAGTACACAAGAGGAGATGCAGGCATGGGCGGCCGCGTTCGGGACTACGATCGAAACGCTGGTGCCGATGTGGGGCATTGCCACCAACGGCGTCACTTCTTATACCTGGACCGACATGGCCCCCGCCACGGAATACACAATCTATGTGATTCCTTATGCTGCCGACAATACCGCCGGCACCATGGTTACTGCACCCGTCACTACGCAGGTGCTGGGCGACGAGGGCGTCTCTGTCGTAGAGATGGAGGTGGTGGTGCTGTCAGATTCTACGGTGCTGACAAAGACTACGCCTAACAGCTCTACCGCCGTCTATAAGTACGGGCTGATTACCAAACAACTCTACGATTCCCTCGGCAGCGCCATCGATTCGTTTTTGATCGACTATTGGGAAAACTATGACTTGCACAACGCCTATCTGTATGAGGAATGGACGTGGGAAGACTTGCACGATGTCAATTACTATGCTTGCGCCAGAGGCAAGAATGCGAATGGCGAATGGGGCACGCTTACGATTTTCCCATTCAGCACGGCTACCGGCATCGCCGACAACAAACAAGATGTACGCATCTATCCTAACCCCGCCGGCGATTACTTCAAAATTGAGGGCGAGACGGTAAAAAAGGTGGAGATTTTCAGTCTGGCTGGTCAGCGCGTCGCTGCTTACAATGCCCTGGGCGGTCATGTTACAGTGCCGGTTTCGGGCTATGCACCGGGCGTTTACATGGTGCGCATCAATGATACGGCAGTCCGCAAGGTGGTCGTCCAATAACCTAAAGCGTCAGAAAGTCACCTGAATGCCGAAATGTATCAACCCCCTCTTGAACGAGAGGGGGTTTTTGTTTTGTCGCCCTAAGGCATACTCAAGATAGAAGAGCCCCGACTTGACGGCCAGATGTATGCCGCCGCCGAACCCAAAGGGCGAGTCTGACCGGTAATAGCCGTCGAGCTGCTGCTCGTAGGTGCCGCCGTCAAAGAAAAGGCAGGCGTACGACTTCTTTCCGAACAGATAACGGAGTTCAGCCGAGTAGAGCAGGTAGGTGGAGGCGTTAAGGTCGTTGACTCTGAAGCCGCGGATGTTGCCCGGACCTCCGATGTCGGCCAATTCGTTGCGGCAGTGCGGTCCCGATAGCAGCGAGCCGCCTTTGAGCCGCGCCGTGACGGTCCAGTGCCGGCCTAACGGAATGTAGCCTTGCACACTTCCCGTAATGCGGCAACTGGTTTTCTGCAAAGGAAGGTTATGGTAAAAACTGTCGTCTATCTGATTGTTTTTGATAATCTTGCGCTTTCCGGCCGACAAATCGGCGGAAATGTCGATGCCTTTGCGCGGGTTGTAGAGATAGTCGAGGCGGCGGTATCTGAAGCGCAGCCCATAGAGGGTTTTCCGGTAGTCGATGAAACTCGAGTCGTCGTCAAAACGGACAAGTGCGGCGTTCAGCACCGACGAGCCGGTGTAGTCGAAACAGGGCTCAATGTAGCTGTTGTTGACAAAAGCGTAAGGGATGCCGGCATGGAAGTTGAGGTTAAGGCAGGAGGTGTCGCGCTTGTCGAGCATAAAGGCGCCGTTGATGCCGAATCGGGTCCGGAAGAGGTAGGGGAAGCCTGCGCTGAGGTCGAGGTGCTGCGAGTAGCGGTTGCTGCTGTACCAGTGCAGATAGAGGCTTTCGCCCAGCCGGAAGAGGTTCTGCAGCGAGAGCGTCAGTTCGCCATTGACGGTGGTGCGCCCCTCTTTTTCATCTACAGGCACAAGCCCGATGTATCCGTCAAACAGGTTGGTGCTTTTCTTGTTCAGGTAAACGTAAAGGCAAGCTTTGTCTTTGACGAACACCACATCGGATTTGCCGGCCACGGACGCGTATGACAGTTCTTCCAGTTTGCCGTTCACTTTCTGCATTACCTGCTCGTTGTAGGGCATTCCGCGCCGCAACCCGAGGTATGGATAGAGGAAGTCTTTGGAGAGCCTGACGGTGCCTTTGACAATGATGGAGTCGAACGAGACAAAGATGCCGGTGTCGATGACAAGCACCGGGGTCATGTCGCCGGCTTCAGGATTGGCGGCTTTCAGAGAGACGGCGGCAAAAGGGTAGCCGCTGTTTTCGAGTTGCTGCAAGGTCTTTTCAGCCTCTTGGGGATAGCCGGACAGGTCGGCCTCTAACGAGCCGGCGGGCTTTTCGTGCTGGGCAAACAGCAGTCCGCACCGTAAAAAGACAAAGAGGATGGAGATGATATGAATGACGTTGTGCTGCAAGTGGGATGAAAAACAGGTCCGGGAAAAACTATCTCTTTTGATTTTTAGTATCTTTGCGCGTTTTTTTAAATTCATAACGACAATGAAAAGAATTATTGTACTGATAGTGATGTTTTTCTTTGCGGGAGCGCTGTTTACGGCATGTGATACGCAAAAAAAGTGTGCCGCTTACGGCCATTATGCCTGCTACGAGGTGCAGAATCAGGATGCTGTTGCAGAATAGGGTCATATTTTTGCTCCATGGCATCAGAGGAGAAAGCGTCCGCCGCGTCGCTGCAACTGCTCTCTTTGCTTGCGTCGCCGTTATGGCTTTTGCGCAACAGGTGGGGGAGTATTACCACGATGTTACCTTGAAGGAGTGGAATTTCGACCTTTTCGTCAATACGGGCGGTGTGGGAGCAGGCTTCCAGCACGGCCGTACGCCAGACCTTTACAACAAGCATTTTTGGGAGATAGATTTTATGTACAACCAGCACCCGAAGTCGGTGCGCTCGGTCAACTCGCTGTATGAAGGCGTCCGCCCGTGCCGTTACGGGCAGCTTTATACGCTGTTTTTCCTCCGTGCCGGCTATGGATACCAGCGTGTCCTCCATACAAAACCCTATTGGGGCGGGGTGCAGATCCGTTATACGCTCTCGGCCGGATTCTCCGCAGGCTTCGGCATCCCCAATTATGTGGAGGTCATCAATTACAATACGGGGTATTCTGAAATACAACGCTATGACCCCGATGAGCATAATCTGAACAATATTATCGGCGGCGCGCCGCTCTATACTGGCATCCTCGGCACGATTGTGCGCCCAGGCTTCTACGCCAAGACGGGCTTTGTGTTCGATTTCGCCAAGAACGACTACAAACTGCAGGCGCTCGAAGTCGGGCTCAGCGTGGATATGATTTTCCCGTTTGTGCAGCAGATGGCCTACAATAAGGCACGCAAATGCTATCTTGCCGCCTATATTGCTTACGATTTCGGAAAAAAGAAAGGTTATCACCAGTAGATCAGGTTTTTTATGTCAAAATCACTGAAACAGTTAGCAAGCCAAACTGTCATTTATGGGGCAACCAATATTATAGGCC
>CAVIPZ010000089.1:0-7573 GCA_963644715.1 bacterium
GCGCAAAGGTTTTGTCGATTGTAGGTATTGAGCAGATGGTTTGAGCAATGGGCTCGGGTTCGCAGATGCCGCTGGCTTCAATTACGATGTAGTCGAAACGTTGCAGTTTTACGATGTCGCGCAGCTGTTCGATGAGGTCCATCTTCAGCGTGCAGCAGATGCAGCCGTTCTGCAGCGCCACGAGGCTGTCGTCTTTCTGTCCGACAATGCCGCCTTTCTGGATGAGGTCGGCATCGATGTTCACCTCCCCGAGGTCGTTGACGATGACGGCAAACCGTATCCCTTTGTTGTTGGAGAGTATGCGGTTCACCAAAGTTGTTTTTCCGCTGCCTAAATAACCGGTCAGCAGCAATACGGGTGTTTCCTGTTTCATAGTCTTTTCTCTATAGTATGGTTAGTGGTTCTGAGTTTTTCCGAAATTGATGTAAATGTTGAGCGGCACAAAGTTGTCGGCTGCTGCATGGCAGCTTACGCAGATGATTCTGAGGTCTTTCCCCCATTGTGTGAGTTTGCCTTTTTCTGAAAGCCTGTTAAGCAGCGGGCTTCTGTCGGCATTGTTGAAGAAAGCGTATTCCAGCACGTTAGAGGATGCTATGTTGCTTTTCGAGAACTTGTAATAGCGGTTGTCGGTCAGTTCTCCTTTTGAAGCGATCTCTTTGTTGTAAAAGACGATGTCTTCAGGAGCGACGGCAAAGAGATATTGGTCGCCGGCCACGGTGAATACGGTGTAGGTCAAGGTGTCAGCGGCTGGCTTTTCGGGTATTCTTGTCTGGTCAGTTACCGGGAAGATGTTGTTTGGATACCGGTTGCGCAGGGTGTCAAGCTGTTGGCTTCCGTCAAAAGGGTCGAATTGTCCGGTCAGGGTGTCGTGGCTGGCCAGCAGGTAGCGCGTTTGCAAGGAGTCGTTCTGTATAGTGAAACTGCAGACGCTGTAGTTGCCGCGGTCTATCAGGCAGTAGTTGTCAGCAGAAAAAGGTATCTCGTTTTCGGGCACATTGCAGTGCGATGTCAAACCTTTCAAACTCTTGAAAGCCACATCGTCAGAAGCGATGTAGCCGGAAAGGAAAAATTCGTTTTGGGTCATGCGGAGCTGGAATGCCGACCAAAGGGCCTGTTGCGGAATGCTGTTGAAGAAAGAGGCTCCGTCAATGTTGAAGAAACCTTTCAGAAAGTCGGCATATTGCTGGTTTTTGAGGAAAAGCCAGTTCTGTTTGCGGTTTTTTTCAGAAATGCGGTACAACTCTTTGAATTTCTGTTCAGAGAGCAGGTTTTTAGGGTGTCGTTGCTGCACGATGGATTTTTTGAGCAGTTCAAGGTTGTCGGAAATGGAGAGGATGTGGTGGCAATAGGCTATCTTCAGGCTTTTGTAGTCTGTGCCGAACGTGTAGATTTTCTGTTGTTCGAAAGAGGAGTAGTTCGAGGGGTCGAGGCGGAGTTCTTTGAGGAGTTTCTTGAACGAGGCTTCGTCAAGACGGGTGTTGAACAGCAGAGAGAGCCCGTTGCCGTTGCTGTGGCCTGAGATGGAGAGGTCGTACGTCTTTTCTGGCAAGGAGTTGTAAACCGTTTCGTAAGCAGGAAGCGCGTCCATGGCAAACAGTTCGTTGAAATAGGTACGCAGCGAGGCGATGTCGCGGGTGAAAGCCTGATGGTCGTTGATCTCGAACAAGAACACGGCATCGGTAGGCACGGCATCGATGAGTTCCGATTTTGACTGCCTGAAAAAATGGTGGTAGAAGAAAATGCCCACTCCGATAAGCAGCACGGCCACCACGCTGACCCAGATGAGCCAGTAGCGTTGTTTGTCGGTGTTGTAGTCTTCTTGCATAACGTTTGGTTTTAGTGAAGAATGCGGCACGGCTTCTGCAGAAGCCGTGCCGCAAGGATGGTCTTATATTATTCGGTTTTCTCCGTATTGTCCTTTTCGGGAGTCTCCGGAGTTTCAGTGTCGATGAGGTTGTGCGTGACAAGGATGTTGTACCAGGCGAATACTTTCTTGATGTTGGAAACATAGACGCGGTCGCGGTCATAGTCGGGCAGCACTTCGGCAAACAGGGCTTTCAAGGCGTTGTTGTCTTTCGGCACTTCAAGGGCAAGCCCGTTTTTGAGTTTGAAGATGGACAGGAAGACGTCCTGGAGCGGACATTCCCCCTCTTCGGTGAAAATGGCTATGTTGTCAAGCGTGGCAACCCCGTCGTGCGAAAATGCGGGGAAACGGTGCCCGTCTTCTAAAGATTCAACGATGAAACTGTTTGGCGTTCTGGATACGAGTTTGAAGAGTCCGCCTTTTCCGGTGATTGATAAAATGTTGCTTAAATCCATGAGTTATTGGTAATAGATAATTTGTCGTTTTCTTACTGATGTGATCCGGTTGTCCTGCACGACAATCTCTTGCTGCCAGTTCAGGTGGCTGTCGTAGCCGTCAAACAGCCGGGTCTCTTTCATTTTGTGCACTTTGTTCTCATAGATGGTCTTGAGGAGTTTCCCCTCCTGGCTGTATGCGTTGTAAGTGTATTCAATCATCTGGTTGCCCGATTTGTAAACGCATCTGTTCACCTCGTCGCCGTAGTTGTCGTATTCGATCTTCACGGTCTTGAACACGCTTCCGTTGGGCTCGTGCTCGGTTATTTTGCACACTTGCCCGTTTTCGTTGTACTTGTAGGTAGTGTGCAGGCTGTAGTCGCCGAGCGACTGGGTGCTGCCGGTGATGTTCCCGATGCCGTCGGTGCTGTAGGCAAAGGCGATGGCTATGCTGTCGCTGCTGCCTTTGAAGACCTGCTCGCCGACTAAAAAGCGGTTGCGGTCGTACAGGTATTTCCCTCGTGCGGACAATATGCCGGTTGAGTCATACTCTTCCCATTCCGTGGCCTGTGCGTTTTCGTTATAGCGGCAAATGCGCCGCAGTACGGTGTCTTGCGGGGATTTGAGTTTGATGTAGTCCAGCAGGTAGCCGTCAGAGGTGTAGCGTTGCACGGAAGAGAGGCTGGCCGTCTTGTCCTGGAGCAGTTCATCGATCCGGCTGGTGTCAGACAGGGGTATAGAATCCCCAGTCAGATAGTAGGTGTCGGTTTTAATGAACTTGACCGATCCGAAGATGTGGTTGCGTTGCAGGTGGTTCTTTTGGATGTCGGGCGTGATGACAATAGGCTGCGGCTTCTTGCGGCAGCCGCAAGCCATTGTCATTGCGCAAAGAATGAACAGCAGTGTTCTGTTTCGCATTGTCCAGGAATCGGATTCCGGTTAGAATGATTCTTCTATCAGTTTGTCGTCTGCCAA
Organism: bacterium; assembly: GCA_963644715.1. Classification (GTDB taxonomy): domain Bacteria; phylum Bacteroidota; class Bacteroidia; order Bacteroidales; family WCHB1-69; genus F23-D06. Next base: position 3,274 of record CAVIPZ010000089.1, read on the forward strand.
GTTGGGCAGGGTCACGTGAAGTTCGGGGTTGTTGGCCATGGCGCGTTTCACGGCAAACAAGGCGCCCTCGTTGCGTGCCCATGCGCGTCGGCTGATGCCGTTGTTGACATCCCAGAACAGCATGTTGCGGAGCCTGCGGTCGCTGTCTTCGCTGCCGTCGAGCACCATGCCGAAGCCGCCGTTGATGACTTCGCCCCAGCCTACGCCGCCGCCGTTGTGGATAGACACCCACGTGGCGCCGCGGAAACCGTCGCCGATGACGTTCTGCACCGCCATGTCGGCACAGAAACGCGACCCGTCGTAGATGTTCGAGGTCTCACGGAACGGAGAGTCCGTGCCCGACACGTCGTGGTGGTCTCGGCCGATGACCACGGGCGCACTCAGCTTTCCGTTTCTGACCGCTTCGTTGAACGCGGCTGCAATCTTGGTTCTGCCTTCTGCGTCGGCATACAGGATGCGTGCCTGCGAGCCCACGACAAGATGGTTGGCATTGGCGCCGCGGATCCAGGTGATGTTGTCTTTCATCTGCTGCGAGATCTCGGCCGGTGCGGTGGCGCTGATCTCGTTCAGCACGTCCATGGCAATGTGGTCGGTGAGGTGCAGGTCTTCGGCCTTGCCCGAGGTGCAAACCCAACGGAACGGCCCGAAGCCGTAGTCGAAACACATCGGCCCCATGATGTCCTGAACGTAAGAGGGGTATCTGAAAGTGCCGTCCTCGTTCATGATGTCTGCCCCGGCACGGGACGACTGAAGCAGGAAAGCATTGCCGTAGTCGAAGAAATACATACCCTTGGCGGTGAGCCTGTTGATGGCGTTGACCTGACGGCGGAGTGATGCTTCGACGGCTTTCTTGAAGTCGTCAGGTTTCTCCGACATCATCACTTTGGCGTCCTCAAACGAGATGCCGGCAGGGTAGTAGCCGCCAGCCCATGGGTTGTGCAGAGAGGTCTGGTCGCTGCCCAGGTCAACGTGGATGTCGTGGTCGGCACAATACTCCCAAAGGTCCACAACATTGCCTTGGTATGCAAATGAGCGTGCGGCTTTCTGTGCAATGGCTTTGTGTACTTCTGCAAAGAGTTCGTCAAGGTTGTCGTGTACTTCGTCAACCCATCCTTGGTCAAAGCGTTTCTGGGTTGCGGCAGGGTTGATTTCAGCGGTGATGGAAACCACGCCGGCGATGTTCCCGGCTTTGGGCTGTGCGCCTGACATGCCGCCGAGACCGGCTGTGACGAACAGCTTGCCGCCGATTTCGCCGCCGATCTTGCGGGCAGCGTTCAGCACCGTGATGGTGGTGCCGTGTACGATGCCTTGAGGCCCGATGTACATATAGGAGCCCGCGGTCATCTGCCCGTACTGTGAAACGCCTAACGCGTTCATCCGTTCCCAGTCGTCGGGTTTGGAGTAGTTAGGGATGACCATGCCGTTGGTGACGACAACGCGCGGCGCGTCTTTGTGCGACGGGAACAGCCCGAGCGGATGTCCCGAATACATGACCAGCGTCTGCGTGTCGGTCATTTCTGACAAATATTTCATAACAAGGCGGTATTGTGCCCAGTTCTGGAACACAGCACCGTTGCCGCCGTAGGTAATCAGTTCGTGCGGATGCTGCGCTACCGCAGGGTCAAGGTTGTTCTGGATCATCAGCATAATGGCGGCAGCCTGTTTGCAGTGGGCGGGATAAGCCTCGATGGGACGGGCGTACATCTCATAGTCAGGACGGTAACGGTACATATAGATGCGGCCGTAGTCATGCAGCTCTTTCGCAAATTCCGGCGCAAGCTGGGCGTGCAGCGACGGGTCGAAATAACGGAGCGCGTTGCGCAATGCCAACTGTTTCTCTTTTTTCGTCAGGATGTCTTTGCGTTTTGGGGCATGGTTGACGGTTGAATCATAAGGCTTTGCCTTCGGTAATGTATTGGGTATGCCTTGTTTAAGATCTTCTTGGAATTCTTGAAGTGTCATATCTCAGATATTTTGATTAAACAGGGCGCAAAGATATAAAAAATGAGAAAAAGAGGAATAAATTTTATATCTTTGCCGCCTTATTGAGATTTATGATTCAAGTTATGAAAAGATTAGGTTTTGTCTTTCTTTTGGCTGCGTTGGCAGTGTCGTTGCACTCCTGCAAGTCTAAAAATGTCTATTCTTCTCCCGAAAAGGTCTCCCAGGCATTCGTCACGGCTTTCCAGACCGCCGATTTTGACAATATGTACAAATATACGGTGAAGAGCAATGCAGTAGTGATCACGAATTTGCAGAAGTTTATGAAGCAGCACCCCGACAAACTGGAACAGATGCACGGCTTAGAGGTGAAGATCGAAGAACCTGTGGGCTGCACGTATGAGAATGACTCTCTGGCCGTCTGCGAATGCAACTTCACGCGAAATGGCCAGAAAAACAAGATGGTGCTCCGCGTGAAGAAGAAAGAGGACAAGTGGCTGGTGGATATGTCGGATGAATAACTTTTAATTTTTTTATTCCATAATTAAAAATCAATCTATTTTTAAGACGATGAATTTTGTTGAAGAACTGAGATGGCGCGGCATGCTGCATAACATCATGCCCGGAACGGAAGAATTGCTGAACAAGGAAACATGCACGGCATATCTGGGCATTGACCCTACGGCTGATTCTCTGCATATTGGCCATCTTGTCGGCATTATGATGCTGTCGCACTTTCAGCGCTGCGGCCATCGCCCTATCGCCCTGCTCGGCGGCGCAACCGGAATGATCGGAGACCCCTCCGGCAAGTCGCAAGAACGCAATCTCCTTGACGAGGAGACCCTTCGCCATAACCAGGCCTGCATCAAGAAACAACTCTCCAAATTCCTGGCTTTCGACACGGACGAGCCCAACGGCGCACTGCTTGTCAACAACTACGACTGGATGAGCAAGTTCTCGTTCCTCGATTTTATCCGCGATATCGGAAAGCATATCACCGTCAATTATATGATGGCCAAGGATTCTGTCAAGAAACGCTTCAACGGCGAGGGCGACGGGATGTCGTTCACGGAGTTCTCCTATCAGCTCGTGCAAGGCTACGATTTCTACTTCCTCAACCAGAACTACAACTGCAAACTGCAGATGGGCGGCTCCGACCAATGGGGCAATATCACAACCGGCGCGGAACTCATCCGCCGCAAGGCAAACGGCGAGGTCTATGCGCTTACCTGCCCCCTGATTACCAAGGCCGACGGCGGCAAGTTCGGCAAGACGGAGAAGGGCAACATCTGGCTCGACGCCGAACGCACTTCCCCGTATGCTTTCTACCAGTTCTGGCTCAACTGCTCTGACGAGGACAGCAAACGCTATATCCGCATTTTCACCCACTTTACCCGCGAAGAGATTGAAGCCCTTGAAGCAGAACAAGAAGCTGCACCTCATTTGCGCGTCCTGCAGAAAGCGCTGGCCAAGGACCTCACCGTACGTGTTCATTCTGAAAAGGATTACGAGGCTGCGGTCAATGCTTCTGAAATACTGTTCGGCAAAGGTACTGCCGAGAGCCTGGCTGCCCTTTCCGAGAAGATGTTCCTCTCCGTGTTCGAGGGTGTTCCACAATTCGAGATTCCCGCCTCCGTGCTTGAATCCGGCTGCGGCATCGTCGATTTTCTGGCTGAACATACCCGCATCTTCGCCTCTAAAGGAGAAGCACGAAGAATGTTGAAAGACAACGGTGTGTCCCTCAACAAGAACAAGGTCGGCGATGATTTTACAGTGACTTCCGAATGTCTGCTCAACGGCCGCTATGTGCTGGTGCAGAAAGGAAAGAAGAACTATTTTATTGTGAAAATCAACCAGTAAGGCAACTCGACGATGGGCTGGGGAAGCATTGTTCTTGTTATCATAATCGGCATTGTGCTGATGATTCTCGACTTTCTGGTCATCCCGGGAACGGTGGTGGCCATCATCGGAGTGGCGGGTATGGCTTGCGGGGTAGCTATGGCTTTCATCATGTACGGCATGACGGCCGGCTTCCTGACGCTGCTGCTGACGGCCGTCCTTACGGTGGGCAGTTTCGTGCTTATGATGCGGACGCGCACTTGGAGGAAACTGCAGCTCAACACCCAAATCGACAGCAAGGTGAACGAGGTGGACGAGACCAAGATCAAGGTCGGCATGGCCGGCCGCGCCATTTCACGACTCGCCCCTATGGGCACTGGGCTCTTTGACGGCGAAACTGTGGAGGTGACTTCCCAGCAGGATTTCATCGATGTGAATACCGAAATCGAGATTGTCCGCATAGACGGAGGAAAAATATTTGTTAAACCTAAATAAATTCAATTATGACACAGACTATTTT
>CAVIPZ010000090.1:0-7559 GCA_963644715.1 bacterium
AAGCAGACGATGGAAGCAATCATCGAAGCCTGCAAGCAGAACGACATCAAGGCTGTAGTCACCCAAACCGGCTGCATGGGATATTGTTATGCCGAGCCGACCGTAGAGGTCAAGAAGCCCGGCCAGGATCCCATCGTCTATGGTCATGTGGACACGAAAAAAGGACAGGAATTAGTGACCAAATACATCATGCAGGGCGAGATCCTGGAGGGTGTCATTCCGGTCAATTACGAAAAAATCGACAACAAATAATCTAAGGAGGTAGCCAATGTCAAACTACAAATACCACATTTTGCTCTGTGGCGGTACAGGATGTACGGCTTCAGAAAGTCCGAAAATAAAAGAGAATTTCATCAACCTGCTGGCAGAAAAGAACCTCAGCGACGACGTGCAAGTCATTGCAACTGGCTGTTTCGGTTTCTGCGAAAAAGGCCCAATCGTCAAGATCCTGCCGGACAACACTTTCTACACACAAGTAAAACCGGAAGACTGCCGTGAGATCATCGACGAGCACATCATCAAGGGAAGAAAAGTGACCCGCCTGCTTTACGAGAATCCGGAAGACAAGAAGCACATTTCCGACTCCAAGCACATGGGGTTCTACAAGAAACAGATGCGTATCGCGCTCCGCAACTGCGGTTTCATCGATCCCGAAAACATTGACGAATACATTGCCCGTGACGGTTACAACGCATTGGCATCCGTGCTGGAGCAGAACGACCCCGCAGCCACCATCGGCCTCATCAAGAAGTCGGGTCTGCGCGGACGTGGCGGCGCCGGTTTCCCTACCGGACTGAAATGGGAACTCTGCCGCAAGAACAGCGCCGACCAGAAATACATCATCTGCAACGCAGACGAGGGCGACCCCGGCGCATTTATGGACCGTTCCATCCTTGAAGGCGACCCGCACTCCATCATTGAGGCTATGGCTATCGGCGGATTCTGCATCGGCGCCACAATCGGTCTGGTTTACATCCGTGCCGAATACCCGCTGGCTATCCACCGTCTGCAAGTCGCCATCGACCAGGCACGCGAATACGGACTGCTTGGCAAAAACATCTTCGGCACAGGCTTCGATTTCGACATCATCCTCCGCTACGGTGCAGGTGCATTCGTCTGCGGCGAGGAAACCGCCCTTATCCACTCTATGGAAGGAAAACGCGGCGAACCTACCTTCAAACCGCCGTTCCCTGCCGTTGAAGGCTATATGAAGAAACCCTCTAACGTGAACAACGTTGAAACATACGCCAACATTCCGGTCATCATCAACAAAGGCTGGGAATGGTTCTCCTCTATCGGCACCGAGAAGTCAAAAGGCACGAAAGTGTTTGCACTGGCAGGCCAGATCAACAACGTCGGCCTTATCGAGGTCCCGATGGGCATCACCCTCCGCGAGGTCATCTACGAAATCGGCGGCGGCATCAAGGGCGGCAAGAAGTTCAAGGCTGTCCAGACCGGCGGACCTTCAGGCGGCTGCCTCACCGAGAAGTTCCTCGACACCCCTATCGACTACGACAACCTCATCGCTGCCGGCTCTATGATGGGCTCCGGCGGTATGATTGTCATGGACGAGACCTCTTGTATGGTTTCTGTCGCCAAGTTCTACCTTGACTTCACCGTTGAGGAGTCTTGCGGTAAATGCTCCCCGTGCCGTATCGGCAACAAACGGCTCTGCGAGATCCTCGAAAAGATCACCAAAGGCCACGGCACTATGGAAGACCTCGACCAACTCAAGAACCTCAGCAAGGTCATCAAAGACACCGCATTGTGCGGTCTCGGACAAACCTCCCCGAACCCTGTACTTTCCACTATCGACAATTTCTGGGACGAATACGTGGCTCACGTTGTAGAAAAGAAATGTCCCGCCGGACAATGCCGCGCCCTCAAGAAATATGTCATCGATGCAGACAAGTGCAAAGGCTGTACGGCTTGCGCAAGAAACTGCCCTGCTGGCGCTATCAACGGCACAGTCAAGATGCCGCACGAGATCAACCAAGACCTCTGTATCAAGTGCGGTGCATGTATGGAAAAATGTAAGTTTAACGCAATTTGTATCAAATAGTAAAGGGGTTTAATATGGACATGATAAAATTAACAATAGATAACAGAGAAGTTGAAGTACCCAAAGGTACCACTATTCTTAAAGCCGCAAAAGGCATGGGCATTGACATTCCGACCCTTTGCCATTTTGAAGTGAACAATTTAGGCATTCACAACAAACCGGGCGGATGCCGTCTTTGCGTTGTGGAAGTTGCAGGTCGCCGCAATCTGGCGCCTGCTTGCGTCACGGAATGTATGCCTGACATGGTTGTCAGGACTAACTCTATGCGCGTCATCAATGCACGCAGAACCGTGCTCGAGCTGATTCTTTCTGACCACCCGGCAGATTGTCTGCAATGTGCCAAGAGCGGCAGCTGCGAACTGCAGGATCTGGCCATCCGTTTCGGAATCAGAAGCAATCCGTTCTCCGGTCCGGGACATGCACAGTCGTCTTACCAGATTGAGGTTTCGCCCTCGATTATCCGCGACATGAACAAGTGCGTGATGTGCCGTCGCTGCGAAACGATGTGCAACGAGATGCAGACTGTAGGTGCATTGTCCGCCATTGAACGCGGCTTCCCCGCTGTGGTCTCCACCGCATTCAACCAGCACCTTGATCACTCGCCGTGTACGTTCTGCGGCCAGTGCGTTGCCGTTTGTCCGGTTGGCGCCCTCACCGAGGTTGACCATACCCCGAAAGTCATCCGCGCTATCACGGATCCCGACAAAAAGACAGTTGTGCAAGTGGCTCCTGCTGTCAGAGTAGCTCTCGGCGAGGAATTCGGCATGGCTCCGGGTTCTATCATCACCGGCAAGTTGGTGGCTGCCTTGAAAGCTCTGGGCTTCGACTATGTATTTGATACCGACTGGAGCGCCGACTTGACCATTATGGAAGAAGGCACCGAACTTATCGGCCGCCTCACCAAATATCTCAACGGAGACAAAGACGTGGCTCTTCCGATTCTCACCTCCTGCTGCCCGGCTTGGGTGAACTTCTTTGAGCACCAGTTCCCGGAACTGAAAGACCTTCCCTCGACGGCAAAATCACCGCAACAGATGTTCGGCGCCATCGCAAAGAGCTATTTCGCAGACAAAATCGGCATCAGCCGCGAAAAGATGGTCTGCGTTTCCGTGATGCCTTGCTTGGCCAAGAAGTACGAATGTGCTCGCGACGAGTTCAAGGTGAACGGAAATCCTGACGTGGACTACTCCATCTCTACCCGCGAGTTGGCACACCTCATCAAACAGGCCAACATCGACTTCAACGCACTTCCTGAAATGCCGTTTGACAGCCCGTTAGGCGAATCAACAGGTGCTGCTGTCATCTTCGGCACAACTGGTGGCGTCATCGAGGCCGCCGTTCGTACCGCATACGAAGTCATCACCAAGAAACCGCTTCCGCGCATCGACTTTGAAGAGCTCCGCGGTCTGGAAGGCGTCCGTTCTGCCACCATCGATGTAGATGGCCTCAAACTGAACATCGGCATCGCCCACGGCCTGCACAACGCCCGCAAATTGCTGGAAGACATCAAGGCCGGAAAATGCCAGTACCATGCCATCGAGATCATGGCTTGCCCCGGCGGTTGTATCGACGGAGCCGGCCAGCCGCTTCACCACGGCAACGACGAGGTGATCAAAGCCCGCTGGAAAGCCATCTACGACATCGACAAATCCATGCCTATCCGTAAATCTCACGAAAACCCGTCTATTCAGACTATCTACAAGGAATTTCTGGGCGAGCCTTGCGGCCACAAATCCCACGAACTCCTCCATACGAAATATTTCGACAGACAAACCACGGTAGAAGTTGATTTAAGCAAGTAATTCACAAGTAAAGAGCAAAAAAATAATGGATAAGATCATAATCAAAATGAAAAAAGAGGTCAGCGACAAGATTATTGAAATCTGCAAGAGTTTCAATAATGATGCTGGCGAACTGATTAACGTATTGCACCAGACGCAGGATTATCTCGGATATCTTCCCGCTGAGGCACAGGAACTGATCGCCGAACAACTTCACATTCCTACAGCAAAGGTTTACGGCGTGGTTTCTTTCTACTCATTCTTTACGATGTCACCGAAAGGAAAACACCCTGTATCCGTTTGTATGGGCACGGCATGCTACGTGCGCGGCGCCGAAAAGATTCTGGACGCTTTCAAGAAAGAACTGAAAATCGAAGTCGGCGAAACGGATGCCAGCGGCATCTTCTCCCTCACTTCTTTGCGTTGTGTGGGTGCCTGCGGACTTGCTCCGGTAGCTTTGGTTGACGGCAAGGTGTTCGGACGCCTCGCCTCTGCCAACGTCAAGGAAATCGTTAACGAATACAGAAACGCAGAATAGTCTTCTGTAAATTCTCCATTCACCCAAAAGCGGGGCGGCTTTAAGCCGCCCCGCTTTTTTTTGTGCCAGCTGAACTGTCCAACATCAATCATTACCGATGCTGATTCCGGTAGAATGAACTTAAACACTTTTCGACCGGCACATTAAACGAAGCCGACGTAAAACGGAAAATGTAATGTTTCGTTTTGCTGCCCTGTCAACAAAAAACGTAAAAACACAAAACAAAAAAAAGGGCGTAATGCCTCTAAGGTCTCAAGTCTGTAGTCTGTCTTGAGGATTATCGTCGAGCCGGGATCTTGATTTTCTGACCGATTTGGATGGAGTTGATGTTAGAGATGTGGTTGTAGGAGGCCAACGCCGCGGCCGTAGTTCCATAGATGCGGGCTATCGAAGAAAGGGTTTCCCCTTTTTTTACGATGTGTACTTTGTCGGCCGCCTGCTGCACCGCCGTTGTGTCGGCTTTACTGGCAACGATGGATTCAGTTGAAACAGCCAAAGCGGAAGAGTCAGCGGATGCCACAGCAGTACTGTCAACAGGCGCAGCAGCCGGTTTTACTATAACAGTTGTTCCTTTCTTCACCAAAAGCCGTTGCCCGACTTTAAGATAATTGCTGCGCATACGGTTCAGCGACTTGAGCTTGCTGACAGAAATCCCATACTTGCGTGCAATAGAGGCAACTGTTTCGCCCTTGCGCACCTTGTGGTACTTGTTGGGAGTAGTTTTTACAAGGTCGCCGTTTTCGTTGGTGGTCAACACCTCTTTGTTCAAGTCGCGCGTAGTGTTGAAATACTCGTCGTGCTTGTACTTGCAAATAGAGTCTTGCAAGTCGATAAACCGGATAATGTCGCTCGAGCGCAACCTTAGCGGGCAAGTTTTATTGTTGAATGCCGGAATAATCTCTTTTTTGTATTGGGGGTTCAGCGACTTTATCTCTTCGCGACTGATGCCGAGCACTTCCGAGATCTGTCCGAAATGGAATTCCTTGCTGACCATCACCGTATCCACATCGGTAGGAATAGAGAGTTCTACGGGCGAAATGCCGTAAAGGTTATGATAAGTCATCATATACAAGGCACCGATGAAAGCCGGGAAATAGTTCTGCGTTTCACGGGGCAAATAATCAGAGACACCCCAAAAGTCAGTTTTGCCGCCAGAGCGCTGGATGGCCTTACGCACATTGCCGGCCCCGCAGTTGTAGGCAGATATAGCCAAACCCCAGTCGTTGAAAATGTTATACAAGTCGCGCAAATGGCGGGCGGCCGCATCCGTAGCCTTATAGGGGTCGCGACGGTCGTCAACAAACGTGTTGGTCGTAAGCCCGTAAATCTTTCCGGTATTGTACATAAACTGCCAGATGCCCGTAGCGCCGGCGGGCGACACGGCAAGCGGGTTCAGCGCTGACTCTATAATTGTGATGTATATCAGTTCTTCAGGCACATCATACTTGTCGAAGATCTCACGCATCCATGGGTAATAGTATTGAGCCAAACTCAATATCACAGCAGACGAACGCTGCCGTTGCACGGCATATAGCTCTATAAAGCGTTTTACCCGGCTGTTGTATGCCAAAGGCACAGCCGTGACAATCTGCGACAAACGCTTGAATATCAGCGTGTCATTGTTGTCGTATGCAGTAGTGTCGTCTTTTAGTTTTGAAAGCACCGACTCTTTTTTTGCCACTTCGCTCTGCACATACCAAGTGTTGAGCATAGAATCCATAATGCGTATTTCCTCGCGCGTAAAAATGTCGGTTTCGTTTTCCACACCTGAAGTGTCTGTATTGCCAAGATTTTGTGCAGGTTCTGCTATGGGTTGCGCATGCAATATGTTTAAAGTACACAAAAGAATATTCAAAAGTACAATACAGATCCTATGTTCCATAAGAGTTATTTTCGTTTACAGATAACTTTCCGGAAAAAATTGTGCAGAACCGGAAAAGCGTTCAGAAAGAACTTTTCAGAGATTCGATACCTCTTGAAAAGTTTAATTGGGACAACTCAAAAAAAATCATTTTATTGTGTAGTTGTTCCATTTGATTTCTTTGCCATCTTGAAATAAGGTAGTTAGAAACAAAACACCCTCCTCGTCGTACTGCATCCACACACCGTCTTGCAGTCCGTCAACATATTTTCCGGTCTTTTTCACCCGCCCGTTTTCCCAGTATGCGGCGTATCGTCCGTGCCGGCGGCCATCGCGGTAAGTTATTTCCGTCAAGGTTTTGCCGTTGTCGAGAACCGTCTTCCACACACCGTCTTGCTTGCCGCCTTCGTATTTGCCTTTTTCGACGGCGTTGCCGTTACGGTACATCCAAAGTCCCTCTTCCAATCCGGCCACATAATTGCCCTCTGTGAGCGCCGTGCCGTTCTCATCATATTCGACGAAACGGCCGTCAAGTTCACCCTCGTCGTAATTGGCCACAGACATCGTGTCGCCGCCGGGGTAAAACCATACCCATTCGCCCTGTTTGCGCCCTTTCTTGCTATACGCGCCTGTAATCTCAAGGGTAAAGTCTTGAAAATAGAACTTCCATTCACCAACGGGGTTCGAGTTTTTGTATTTACCCTTGGAGCGCAGTTCTCCTGTTTGGTAATACTCTTTCCAAAGTCCTTGCCGCAATCCGTTAAGGTCAGTAATGCCCTCATAACGGAGCCAGCCGTTCTCAAAGAGGTAGCCTTTCACGACATTGCCGGCGGTATCGAATTCGCGGCGAATGCCGTCTTGCCTCCCGTTATAGTAAGAAGCCACAATCGAGGGCTTACCGTTGGCATAGTATGCTGTGCGCAATTCAACTTGTTTGGTTTCGGCAGCATCCTTGACAATCTGATCGTGGTCGTACTTCTCCACATAAAGAAAAGCGCCGTTCTCATCATAATATTTGAAAAAACCGTGCCGTTTGCCATTCAGGTAGGTGCCCTCGAGCCGGAGATTGCCATTGTTCCAAAAATATTTCCAACTGCCCTGTTTTGCCCCCGACGCATCGGTGCGGTTAATGCGCTCGCGCCTGCCGGCAATGCCGTGCCAATAGGGTGTCACGGCCGTCACCAGCCCCGATGCATCCATTTCCTTGGCAAGGCCATGCGGTTTGCCCTCCAAATAGGGTACACTTTTCTTTAACCATCCTGCCGTGTCGTAAGTAGTAACGATGCCGGAAATGGTATCGTTCTGCCAATTAGAGAC
>CAVIPZ010000091.1:0-7510 GCA_963644715.1 bacterium
ATCTGATAGAATCCCCGTTTCCATTTCTCCACCCGTTTGCGTGTCCCCTCTGGACAGATGATGAAGGCGATTTCTTCACGTTCGTGAATCAGGTTAACGGCAAATTCGGTAAAACGGAGCGAGTGCTTGCGGTCAACAGGCACGCAGCCCAGCCGGTAGAGGTAGCGTTTGAACGGAAACACGAAGAATTCCTTTTTGATGACGATGGCTCCTTTGGCATGCATATATTCCAACATCCAGTGCCCTAAAAAGAAGTCGAGGATGGAGGTGTGCGGAGCCAGAATCATGACGCATTTCTTGACCGGTGCAGGTTTGAGTCCCACAGGCTTGAAACGGAAGAGCCGCAGCAGAAACAGATAGAATTTTTTGCCTTTCATAATGCTATTGTTCCAGTATTATGGCATTTCCGTCGATGCGGCAGCACAACGGGCAGCCCATCTTGAGGGCGCGGTTGTCGGGGCGGTGACCGGCGGGAACGTTGAAGATTAACGGGAAATGATACTTGGCGCAATGCTCGGCCACGATTTCTTCGGCGTTTTTCCCGAAAGGAACCGTGTTGTCGTGCATGTCGGAGAGATGACCTACCAGCAGGGCGGCCAGATTGCGTAGCCTGCCGCTGCGTTCAAGGCTGTTCATCATCCGGTCGATGTGGTAAAGATACTCGTCAAGGTCTTCGATGAACAGAACTTTGCCGTCTGTGTCCAGGTCTGACGGTGTAGCGAGCATTGCATAGAGTATGGAGAGGTTGCCGCCTACTATAGTCGCCGTGAATCCGGTTGCTCTGTTGAGCGGATGTGGCGGAATTTCGTAGTGCAACGGCTCGCCCCGGAGCGCGGCGGTCCAGGAACGGCGGACATCATCAGTGCCGCGGGCAATGTCAATAGGCATAGCCGCATGCAACGTAGCCGTGTCGAGGTTCCGGTTTATATGCGAATGGAGCACCGTGACGTCGCTGTATCCGACAATCCATTTGGGATTACGCCGGAAACCGGTAAAGTCGAGCCGATCGATGATGCGGGCGGTGCCGTATCCGCCGCGGGCGCACCAAACAGTCCCGATGTCCGGATTGTCGAGCAGGTCTTGCATATAGGCGGCGCGGAGGCTGTCATCGCCGGCAAACTGGTGGCACTCGGCGAACAGGCGCTCATCGTAGAACGGAACAAGTCCCTCCTGCTCAAGAAACCTGACGGCAGGCAACAGTTCCTCTTCGGAAATCTTGCGTGCGGGGGCTGCAATGCCCACTTTGTCGCCCTGTTTCAGATAGGGAGGGATGGTCATGGCGTTTTTATCCGTAAACTCAATCGTCTATTTCAGAATGGATGAAAAGCCCGGCATGCGAGAATTCCAACTCATACACTATATTGTTGAACAGTATTTTGACCTCAATGTGGTCATGTTCTATCTCAATGTCAAGAATCATGGCGTTCGGGAAGAATGCGTTGAGGTACTGCATGATTCCGTCAGGCAGGTTGTCAAGGAAATAACTGCTGTCTGTTTGATGCCCGTCGGTGTCTGTGATGACGTTGATGAGCAGGCCGGAAGCGTTGTAGTGCAACTCCACCTCTACGCTGTTGTTCTCAACTTCAAGAACATAGATGATTTCTACGCCCGGACGTTCGATGATATCTACATCGTCGAGATACCAGGAGACATAGATGCTGTTGCGGAACGAGTTGCGGACGGCCTCGGGCAGAAAGTCGAGGGCGTGGAGGCATGTTTTGGTCATCACCCATTCCACGCTGTTGCGGTTGGAGTACCACGCAATTTTGGTGGATTTGTTCTCCTTGAACGTTACCTCATAATAGTCTCCCTCAGTTTCCCAAACGGCATGTTTGGCATTGGGATATTGTTCGTTAAAGGCAGATTTCACCTCATTGGGGACATTCGAGTTGTTCTTGTTGCAGCTTGAAAAACTGACGGCTGCCAGCAAGACAAACAGTGCGGTTGCAAATTTTGCGAATTTACTTTTCATAATGGTGGTTTTTAAGATGTTTTATTTCCGTTTGCGGTCCAATGTTGATTGTCGTCTGTTTGTTGTTCTACAATTGTAGATTAACGATTGCGCCTTTTCTTTATTGCTGGTTCAGTGACAGAAAGTCATATTTTTTCAGGGCGTTTTCAGTCTCTTTTGCCAACAGCATTTGCTCTTTGACATTCTGGGTGAACCGTTTGCTTTGTTTTGAGATTCTCTTTTTCTTGAAATAACACCCTGTGATTCCATCAAATTCCGGACTCAAGGCGGCTTCCAGCATAGTGGCGGCGCCTTGGGCGGGGGTGTTGATCAGCGGACGGAACAGTTTGTTGCAGAGGAAGTCTATCACTTTGTTGCCTTGGCAGATGATGCCCGTATCTACGATGCCGGGGTCGGCCACGTTGATGCAGATGCCATCGTCCTTCCATTGTTCGGCGGCTTTGAGCGTATAGTAGTAAAGCGCTCTCTTTGAGTTGGAATAGGCTATGAACCGGTTGAAACTGCGTGCTGTTTTAGGCAGCATAAAGCCCGGCTTGAGACGGAACCAGCGATAGGAGAGCGACACCATGCTTACGATGCGCGTGCCTTTGCCTAAAAGTGGAAGCAGCAGCATATTGAGCACATAGTGCCCAAGGTAGTTCACCGCTACCGTATATTCCAATCCGTCAACGCTTTGCTTGGCGTAGTGGCATAGTACACCGGCATTGTTCAATATGATTTGGATGGACTCGAACTGCGTTTTCACCTCATCGGCGAAGCGTTTCACCGAGTGGAGGTCGCCCAGATCGACTTGCATCAGATAGACCTTGCGGTTGTTGAGCGCCTCCATTTGCTCAAAGACGGGACGGGCTACGGCCGTGTCGTAACAGGCCATAATGACATCATAGCCCGCTTCGAGCAGGGTTTTTGTATGAATGGTGCCCATGCCGCCGTCGGCTCCGGTGACAAGAGCCAACCCTTTGCTGCCGTCATCAGTGTTTTTTGTTGTCATGATTGTAAATCTCGCGGTACAGGTTCTCGTATTTCTTGAGCATAAAGGCGCGGCGCAGTTTGAGTGTCTGCGACAACTCTCCGGTCTGTGGCGTCCAGGTGTCGTTCACCAGCCTGATGCGGTGTATGCGCTCGTGCTCGGCAAGCCCTCTGTTGATGTTTTCAACTTCGCGCTGCACCCGCTTTGTAACTTCAGGCAGCGTAATCATTTCGTCGTTGTTCTCGTAGTGAACTTTGTGCTTTGCGCACCAGAAATGCAGCGTGTCGAAGTCGGGGATGATGATGGCGGAGGCAAATTTCTCGTTTTCGCCGAGGACCATGCAGTTGTCGATGAATTGCGACTCGCGGAGTTTGTTTTCGAGCACCTGCGGGGCAATGTACTTGCCGGTCGAAAGTTTGAAAATCTCTTTTTTGCGGTCTGTGATTTTGAGGTAGCGGCGGTCGCCTTTGGTTTTGCCTTTGATATCGACCATCATGCCGATGTCGCCCGTGTGGAACCAGCCCTCACTGTCAATCACTTGCGCCGTGTATTCAGGGTCTTTGTAGTATCCCATCATCAGGCAGTCGCCTTTGGTGAGGATTTCACCGTCTTCTGCCAGTTTGAATTCTATGCATGGCATGATTTCGCCCACCGTGCCGATGACAAACACGTCTTTCATCGGGTTGTTGACGGCGATGACGGGCGAGGTTTCGGTCATGCCGTAGCCCTCGAACACGCGGAGTTTGGCGGCTGAGAAGAGCCGGATGATGCGTTCCTGGATGGAAGACCCGCCAGACACGACAATCATAGGCTTGCCTCCGAAAGCATCACGCCATTTGGAATAGACTAACTTGTCGGCGAGTTGCATCTTTTTCAGGTAGAACCAGTTGTGGTTGTAATAGTCGTATTTTGTGGCCTCTTTGAAAGCCCAGAAGTAAATTTTTCGTTTTATGCCCGTCATGTCCTTGCCGGCAGCATGCAGTTTGTCGAACATCATTTCCAGCACGCGCGGCACGGCACAGAACCCTACGGCATGGATGTCTTTGAGGTCTTTGGCTATGGTGTTGAGCCCGCCCGCATAATAGATGCTGGTGCCCAAAATCTGGTAATGGTAGTTGATGACGCGCTCATAGACGTGGCACAGCGGCAAGAAACTCAAAATGTTGCCTGTGTGGTCGTTTACCTGCATCTTGGTGAGCGTGAGGGCGTTGGTGAGGAAGTTCTTGTGCGACAGCATGACGCCTTTGGGAAGCCCCGTGGTGCCGGAGGTGTAGATGATGGTCGCCAAGTCTTCGGGCTTGGTCTCGGCTTTGATTTTTTCTACCTCTGGCATCCGCTTTTCACGGCTGTCACGTCCTAATTTCAGCAAGTCGAAGAATGAACGCTCGTCTTTGATGTCTGCAATCGTGAATACGTAAGGGTGCAGTTCCAAGTCGGGCAGTGCCGGCGCTACATGCTTGTAAATCGACTCAATGCCGATGACGATGCATTTCGTGTCGGAATGGTTCAGAATGTAACGGTAATCGTCAGGAGTAAGCGACGGATAAACAGGCACATGAACCATTCCGGCCATCATGATGCCCATATCCATGAAGTTCCACGCCGGACGGTTGTTCATGATGGTGGCGATTTTGTCGCCTTTCTGAAGCCCAAGCTCCAACAAGGCACAGGCAATGGATTCCGAAATCTCAATGTATTCGTCCACGCTGAACTTGTGCCATTCTCCGTTTTCTCTCCCGCAGATGATGTCATTCTTGGGGTAGTTTTCTTTCAGATGTTCGAGAATATCAAAAAGTCTGGTAATCTTCATAAGCACATGTTTTTTGAAAAATGACTGTTGGCGGCAAAGATAACAAAAACATTTATTGAAACCCTATTTATACGACAGGGTGTTTGTAATGTATTGATAATAAAATTGTTGTAAAATACTAAGAAAAAGAAGACGGGCAAGTGCTGGGGGTATTGAAAAAAGTGTATTTTTGCAGCCGCTTAACCAATGGCGGGGTAGCTCAGTCGGTTAGAGCGTCGGATTCATAACCCGGAGGTCACGAGTTCAATTCCCGTTCCCGCCACAGGATTAAAAAAGCACTGGTTTTCCCAGTGCTTTTTTGTTTTAACAGAACGTTTTACGTTGTAACTAAGATTCAGGCAAACAAGTTATCATTTTGGCGCATCCGGCACTACAGTTTGCCGATTTTACGGTAAAAGTCTTCCTCGGAGAGGACGGGTATGTTCAAGGCTTCGGCTTTTTTGCGTTTTTCAGGTCCCATTTTTTCTCCCGCCAGCACGAATGAGGTCTGCTTGGAGATGGAGGTGACATTCCTGCCGCCGTTCTGTTCGACGAGTTTTTTTATTTCGTCACGCGAGATGGAGAAGACGCCGCTGACTACTACGCTTTGTCCGGCAAGGACGTCAGAACCTTGTTCTTCATCGGTTTGCTGCAGCTCCATTTGCAACCCCGCCTGCCGCAGCCTCATGATGATTTCCAGATTTTCAGTGTCATTGAAGTAACGGACGATGTTTTCGGCTATGATTTCGCCTACGTCTTCCACCGTTACCAGTTCATCCTTGCCGGCAGACGCTATGGCGTCGATGTTGCCGAAATGACGTGCCAGTTTTTTTGCCGTCACCTCACCGACCATCCGTATCCCGATTGCGAAAAGTACGCGGTCAAAGGGGGTTGTTTTCGATTTTTCAATCCCGTTCAGGATGTTCTGCACAGTTTTTTCCCTGAAACTGACGGTCCTGTTTTTCCCGTCTTCCTTTTCGATGCTTTTTTCCAGCCCAAACAGTTTGTCGTAGGTAAGGCTGTACAGGTCGGCGACGGTGCTCACGAGTCCGCTGTTGTACAGCAGTTCTATTTTGCCCTCGCCTAAAGAGTCGATGTTCATTGCTTTACGGGAGATGAAATGCTCCAGTTTGCCTTTTATTTGTGGTGCGCAGTGCAGTTCGTCAGGGCAGTACAGTCCGATTTCCCCCGGATTCTGCTGCAGCGGTGTGCCGCAAACGGGACAGTGTGTGATGAATTGCACCGGTTTGGCGTTCTCGTTGCGGTGCGTGTGGTCAACGCCGACGATTTTGGGGATGATTTCGCCGCCTTTTTCAACAAACAGCCAGTCGCCGTTGCAGATGTCCATTTCCTGCATGAAGTCGCGGTTGTTCAGCGTGGCGCGTTTGACGATAGTGCCGGCGAGGCTCACGGGTGCAAGGTTGGCAACCGGCGTGATGATGCCGGTGCGTCCTACTTGGTAGTCGATGCTGAGCAACGGTGTGGATACGCGCTCCGCTTTGAATTTGTAAGCAATGGCCCAGCGTGGGCTTTTGGCCGTGGTTCCGGCACTCTGCTGTTGCGCAAAGTCGTTCACTTTGATGACGATGCCGTCAATAGGGTAGGGCAGCTGTTTGCGTTCCGTGTCCCAATGTTTGATGAACTCGAACACTTCATTGAGGCTGCTCGCCTTTTGCATGATGTCGGGAAGTCTGAATCCCCAGTCGTGCAGTTTGCGGAGGCGGTCGTAGTGGTTGTCTCCGGGCAGGTTTTCGCCCAAGGCGTAATAGAGTTTGAAGTTCAGGCCGCGCTTGGCCACTTCGGTGGAACTCTGGAGTTTGAGGCTTCCGGAGGCGGCGTTGCGTGGGTTGGCAAACGGCGGCTCTCCAATCTCTTCGCGTTCGGCATTGAGGGTGCGGAAACGGCTGAACGGCATAATGATCTCGCCGCGCGCCTCTAACAGGTCAGGACAGTCGCCTATCAGCCGCAAGGGCACCGAGCCGATGGTCTTGACATTTGCGGTGACGATGTCGCCGCGGATGCCGTCGCCGCGGGTGACTGCCCTGGTCAGAAGACCGTGTTCGTAAATCAGGCTGATGGCCACACCGTCGTATTTGAGTTCGCAAACGTATTCAAAGGGGGCGTTCAGCGTGTTGCGGAGGCGGCTGTCAAACTCTTGAAGTTCCCCCTCCGAGTAGGTGTTGCCTAACGAGAGCATAGGGTAGAGGTGGCTCGCCGTTTCAAACTGTTTGGTTACGGTGCCGCCTACCCGCTGCGTAGGACTGTCAAGCTGTGCGTATTGCGGATATTGATGCTCCAGATCGATGAGCCGCTGCAGCATCTGGTCAAAGTCATAGTCGCTGATTGCGGGGTTGTCAAGGATGTAATAGCGGTAGTTGTGCCGGTTTATCTCCTCGGTCAACTGTATGATTTGCTGTTGGATGGTGTCCATAGTATTATCGTTGCAAGGTTGTTTTTATGGTTTCATGGAGAGGCTGATGCGCTTCCGTTCGGGCTCTACGCCGATGACGCGCACCATGACTTTCTGATGCAGTTGCACCACTTCGTAGGGGTCGGTGACTCGCTTTCCTGAAAGGTTGCTGATGTGGACAAGACCGTCCTGATGGATGCCGAGGTCCACAAAGCAGCCGAAAGCGGTGATGTTGGTGACGATGCCCGGCAGTACCATGCCCGGCACAAGGTCTTCGATTTTCTGGATGTTTTTGTCAAACTCGAACATTTCGTAATGGCGGCGCGGGTCGCGGCCGGGCTTGGCCAGTTCCTGCATGATGTCTTGGAG
>CAVIPZ010000092.1:0-7458 GCA_963644715.1 bacterium
TGCCGGAAGAGACCTGGTTGATAGACTCTTGGATTTTTCGTAGAACCATCATGTTGTTTTTCAGCCCAACACCTGCCGTCAGGTTGAGGTCGCTTACAAACTGGCGCTTTTCGCCCGCAAAGATGAGTCCGAGTTTAAGGTCTTTGAATCGGTAGCCGCCCGAAACGGCCAACTCGTAAGTTGAACTTTCGGTTATCTGGTTGTTGGCGAAACTCAACGCAACCTCGCGCGACTGTTTGTATTCAACTTTTAGCAACATACTGTTTTTCAAGGTCATGTCAAATCCAATCAATGGCCCGAACGATTCCGAAAGGGCAATCTGGTTCAACTCGTATTCGGGTATGTAGTCGCCCAGCGTGTTGCGGGCAGTGCCGTCCTGTTTGTATGAGACATTGGTGGAATAACTGCCCACACGGTACGAACAAGTGTAACTGTGCGTTAACGACAGGCTCTGGAACACCTTGTCAACTCCCTTGATTTTAGAGAAACCATTGTAGTTGACGCGCCAGTTAGGCAACGGAATCTTGAGGAATGGACCTGACAATTCCATCTTTGAAGCGTCTTTGCCCATATATGTAGCGAAGAACGCGTTCATCAAAACATCCTGCGACACATCACTGTAACCGTCAGGGTAACCTGTCTGCGGGTCAACCTGCGCCGTCCCGTTCCGTTGTTCTGCAAGTCTAAGCGCAATGTCCCTCCGTGTGTTGCTGAAGTCCTCAAACAATTGGTCATAATCGGAGAAAAAGGTCTTCAGTCCGCAGTATGTCATGCTGAAAGCGCCATTTCGTTGCGGCGTATAGTGGTAAAGTGTACCCGTTTCATCCACATGGAAATACTCTGAATAGTTTTGGGTGAAGTTGCGGTTTGCCGAGACATCGATTCTGAAATCGCGGAACGGCTCAACGGATGCCCTGAAACTCATCGTTTGGGTTTTGGTCTGCTGATAGGCGGTGTTCATCAGAGAATCAGTCGTCAGCCAGTGTCTTTGCGCGCCCATATTCTGCACATCGGTCTGTCCGCCAAAGACAAAAAGGAATCCGGGCGAATTGTCCGTAAAGTCGATGCCGAAGAGATTCGGGGTGCCCATATAGCCGGGCAACGTTGTTCCGCTGCCTTGCGAATAGTTGAACGACACGTTGCGCACTAACATCAGCACACGCAAAGTCCCGTCAAGGATGATTTTGCCGTAATTTGGTTTTTCTCTCAGCGAATCCTTGCCTTTCTTTCCATTGTCAGCTTCGTCCGTCTGATTCTGCCCTTTCTTGTCGCCCAACTGACCTTTAGCCCCGATGTTCTGCCGTCTGTTGCGGCTGTTGCCCTGGTTTATCTTGCGCAAGTAGGGAACCATATTGTAAAGAGACACAAAGTTCATGCTGCCGTTGCCTTGTATTGTGTTGGAGTTCTGGATTGTATTGCCCAAGTAAGACAACGACAAGGCTGACGCGGTATATTGATAATTAGAATTGTAGCGCACGCTGGCATTCATCCATTTGAACAGCGGTATCTTGTTGATCGGTATTTGGTAAGTGCCGCTGAACGTCTGTCTGAAATCAGTGGTTCTGCCGCCGCGCCCAAGACAATGCCAAACAGAATCCTTTTCGGCCCGGGTGTCAATAAGCCCGTCGGGTTCATCAATGCGTGCAGAGGCATCGGCACGGTATTCGAGTTTGAGGCTTTGGAAGAGATCCCAGTTCACGGCGTAGTTCCGGGTCCAGTTGAAAGATTTAACGAAACTGGTATCCACAATGATGTTGCCTTTGCTCTTGGGACGATACTTGAATTCCTCCAACTCACGCCGCAACGACGTGCGGACCGTGACATTCTTGGGCATTGGCGTGATGTTGACATCACGGATCAGCTGCAGCCATTTCGACTTCAGCCACTTTACCTTGCTCAAAGGACGGTAGTTTTTAGGATTGGTGCTGAATGTGTAGCCTATTTCCCCGTCATGAATGTATTCATTGTTCAGTTCCAGATCTTCGTCGCGCTGTTTCAGTTCCGAATAAGAATAGGACAGGTCAAAGTTCTCAATGTCCCACGGTCTCATTTTCAGGCCGCCTTTTTCGAGATTTCGTTCCTTGCGGACATTCATCAGGTTAATATTCTGCCGTTGGGTAAAGGTATTGGTCAGATAGCGCACCGAGTCACGTTGCTCCTGGGTATCGTAGGTGGCGAGATCGTCTTTCAGTTTGACGTCTGGGTTCAGCGGGTTGTATTCGGGCTGTGTTATGCCTAACGAATAATCGTAATGGACGGGGATTTTGATGTTCCATTTTTCTGGGAAGAGAACCTTGCCGCCGTCTATGTTGGTGGCTATATCCACGTTGTATTTGGTTTCTTGCGACCGTTCGGTCACCGACTGCTCGATACTACCGAAGCCAGGGGTAGAATAGGTGCCCGAAACGGTAACGTCTCCCACATCAGCCAGATTGAGACGCGCCCGCAACGTGGCGGCAAAGCCTTGCTTTTTATCAAATCCGCACAGCCGCATCTCGTTGATCCACATCTCCACAGACTTCGGCAGCATATCGTCGTCGTCATTCAGCGATTTCTTCTTAGGGTTGCGGATACCGACCATAATCGTCGTCACCTCACCAAGGTTAGGCACGCCCACAACGGTAATCTTATTACCCTCGTCAGTCTGTTTGGAATACGGCACCATATTGCCCGAATGTTGTCCACGCCGCACGGCCTTGTTTCTTTCCTGCTTCAACGATACGAGCGAGTCGAGATAGACATACATCTGGTTGGCTTCCGGCCAAATCGCATTCGTGTCCTTGCCCACATTCCAAGGAGTTATCTCAACGGGCATCTCATACTCGTAATAGTTTTCGGTAACATCAGAGCCAAGACGGACAAATGCTGTCACGTCACCCTTTCTCAAGTCTCCCGAACTGTTCACATCTTCCGCATGGATGAACATTTGCAGGTTATTGAACTTGCGGAGGTCGTAACTCGTGTTCTTGTATATGGCGCGGGCATCGCCGTCGGGAAGGTCCACGGCTTTCATAGTCAGAGCCTGCTCGTTGACCTGATAGAGGGTGGTCCCGTAGGCAGTCTCGCGCTGGATGCCCGGAGGCAGCACGTACGGTATCGGGGTCCGGTTGGAGTTTTCTTCGTAACTGACCGTCCCCACATAAAACGAACCATCGCCATCGCCCTGTGTGGGCAAATAGTCTCCCTCTTCCTGAAGACTCAAGTCGTAGGTACGCCAACTGGCGCGCACCAGCTCAAATGTCGCAAAACGGCATATGATAGGCTCCTCAAAACCGCGCATAAACACACGCATGAACCGGATAGAGTTGTAGCCTGACATTCCGTTCACCACCTTGTCGGGGTTATGTATCGGGATTCTGAACTGATACCATTTTGTGGTAGGACGTGTGCCGTCTGGCAGCGGATCCGGAACAGCCTCCAGAATATCATTGATATAGTTTTTGCCAACTACCATATTCTCAGGAGAAAGGTCAATGACATACTGATAGTAGCGCTCGTCTTCACTCAAGGTATTGTCATTGTTCATGTCCTCCAAGTCGGGCAATGAGGTTGCGGAAGTCGGATAACTTTCAGGGCTCTGGCTGTCGATCGGGGAGTTGGCTTCTGTATTATTATAATATTTGTATCGCTCAACCACTTTCATGTCGGCGTTGTCATAGTCGGTGCCCCTGAAGTAATGGTAATTGTCTGACGACGGGTCCTCGTAGGCCTTGATGTATGCCTGTGAACCTGTACCGAACCTGTCGGCAATCATCTGCAGGTAGTTGTCGTTGAAATAGGTTTGTTCGCGTTCTGTCGGCAGACCGTCGAGACCCACATCCTGAAAGGCACGCCCGTCTTGGTCGTTGTCGAAAGCGTTCACAATCAGTTGAACCGTAGGCACTCTTCCCCAAACGGTAAACTCCACATCCTCGTCTGAACCGTCGGCGGGCAGACCGTTCTCAAAGAACTTCATGCCGTCACGCAAGATGTCTTCAGAAATGTCGCCAAGGTTGAAATAGAGTTTGCCGCCTTTGTGACTGGGGTTGTCGATGAACGGGTCCATCATCCAGAACTCGATGTATTCGTAGTTGGCCGATTCAAAGTCGGTGTTGTCAAACTTGCGCATAATGCCGCCCCATCGGGTCTTCGGGTCGTTCAACGTTCCATCTTCATTGATACCTTTTGAAAAGCCCTCTTCTCCTGCAACATCATAGTTGTAAGGACCTCTTTCTGACGGATAGAACGCCATATTGAAGACCGTCATATAGGTAGTGAGAGCCGTTGTTCCGGAACGGTCTTTATACGGAAAAAGTTCAGGCTCATAAACGGCGCGGGCGTATGGTTGGGAGAGGTCGGCCGCCGTGAGGTTTGAGGGGGTGGAACTCGTATTGTTATAAAAGAGCGGGTCGATGATATACCACGAGAGAAGGGCGCGGTTATAGCCGTATGACAGTTTCTTTCTGGCACCGTCTTCGGTGTTGTAGGCCTGCGCTTCGGGAAAGAGGTCTAACTGTCCTTGCGGTGTAGATGCAAGTTTCCAATTCGAGAAAGTAGTCAAGTCAATCGTTGACTTCGCCGCCTCGAAATCATCAATGTAGGTTGTTCCCGTCTTGCCGATCACCTTAGCATGTCCGGGCACAAAATGGGCGAACTCGCCCTCGAGGTTAAGGTACGATTGGGCGGTAGTGCTGTGGAAAGTCAGTTTGTCTATCGCTTTGGTCACAAACGGCAATTCTGTCTTGTAGGCAAAATTCATACCCCACAGGAAGTTGTTGATTGGTTCATCGCCGTAGTTGACCTTGTTGGTTTCCGGACGTTCGCGGAGGTTCAGGAAGGTAGCCCCGACATTGAAATTCTTGGAGAACGTATAGTCAAATGTAGCCCCGAACATGTTCTTGTCGGCCGAGAAGTCGTCTTCGTTTTCTATTGATATCGAGATGGGCGTTCCGGAACTCAGGATGCCCTGATTGATGATGGTCACCGTACCCATGTCATAGTTGACGGTAAAGTCAATGTTCTCCGTAAGTTTGATGCCGCCGGCCATCACCACAACAGAGCCTTCGGCCACATTTGTGGAGGTGAAGTGATATTCGGAACCATACGACGACCGGTAACTTCCTTCCAGATAGAATTTGTTCTTGTTGGTGATCTGCTGGGCCTGGGTTTTCGTCATCGTATAGAGCGAGTCGAAAGCGTACTGTTCGGCGAGGTCTGCTTCATCTGCATCAAAGAGTGCGCGCAGGTCTTTGCCGAAAGGCTCAATAGTGGGGAAGAACACACGGCCGTTTGAGGCGTTTATCGTGCCGCCTGAAGTCTGTGCCCCGTCTATGAAATCGAAAATGCCGTCAGGCGACGGATCCTGTTGCTGGTTCAGCCGGTCGAGCCCCATCAGGCGGATGAGCGCGATGCCCTTGTTTTTGCCCTTCGTGAAGAAGCCGTTGGCAACGCCGTCAGAATCACCGTTATACAAGATGTTGAGTCTGAACTTCTCCGATGAAACTTGGTACGCCGACAGGCTGTAAACATTCTTCATCATCAGTTTCCAAAGCGCCGACTTTGTATTGAGCGTTGTGCTCTTCAAAAGTTTCACCCGGATGCAGTTCGGGGCGGACACTTCGTTTGAGAACTCGCCGACTTGATATACGGTAGTGTCGCCGATGACCGTATATTGGAAAGCCACAGCGAGCACTTGATCAGATGTGAGTGCCGAGTTCAGCGATATGAAGCCAAGTTTTGAGTTGAATGTGTATTCGGAGGTGCTGAGCAGCCGCGCACTTTCCACTTTCTCGTAGTCTGTGCCGGCTTTCATCCCGACAGCACGCAAATTGTTGGTCACGGTAGAGAGGTCGCGGATCATTGAGGTGTCAACCACTGACGGCAGCGTATTGATGCTGTTGTCGGGGTACTGCCCGCCTGCATACCGGTTGTCGTAATGCACAGCCGATGAAGAGGGCGAGGCTTCGCCGAGGTCGGTGAAAGCGACAATGTTTCTGTTGTCTGTCGTAGCTGCGCCTACAGTGGTGCGCCAAACCTCGATTTTGGTGATGACTATGGGCGATCCCACCAACGGAAGCGTGCTCATATACTCGTTGTAATGGTCACGGAAAAACTGGCCGAGGAAGAAATGCTTGTTTTCTTCATACTCGTCAGCCTTGAAATAAAACTCATCCTCAGATGCGCCTCCTGTGATGGTAACGGTTTCGGAACTGCCTTTTTTCTGCGCAGCAATCGCCGTGACCATAAGATTTCCGAACTTAAGTTGGGTTTTCACGCCAAACAGACTTTGGCTTCCCGTGATGAGCGTGCTGTTTATGGGCAGGGTCACGTTGCCGAACTCTATCAATTGGAGGATGTCGTCCTCTTTGCCGGCGTACTTGAGTTTCACCCAGTCCTGGTTATTGCTGACGGTCAGTTCATCGGTCGTATAGTTCAGGTTGAAGTCTATCTTGTCGCCGATCTTTGCCAGCAGGTTGAGTTGGATATCCTCGTCAAAGTCGAAGCGGAAAGTGCGGCGTTGCTTTTCGGGGAGGCTTTTGTTGTCAACCATATTGTAAGCCACGCCGAACTTGACCTCTACATTTCCGGAGGGGCGGATGTCGATGGTATTGCTGCCGAAGATGCCCTCAAAGAGGTCGCCGCCGACATGGAGTTCCGGAATCAGGCCGCCGCCCTTGCGGTTGCTGCCGGAAAAACTGGTGCCATGTGCGTGCCAATAGTCATCGATGCTTTTGCGGAGGTCATAGTCAACATATTCGTTCACATCCATATAGGCACCGGCCCCGAAAGGGGTGTTTCCGGTCATATATTGGAAATTGTAAGTGTTGGTAATCGGATCGTATTGGATAACCGGCCCGATGCCCGGCGGGTCTTTAAGCCTGAACGGGCTGGACGTGGTGTTCTGCAACGGATTGTTGTTCAACTGGGGCTTTGCCGGCGGGTCGGTGTCCGGCGGCATCAGGTTACCTTGAATCTGGCAAGGCATATCCTCAACGGGGTTCGTCGGCACAAGGACTGTTCCTGCGGCATGCTGGTTCACGGCAAGAAACAAAAATGCCAGAAGAACACTATATATAATGTTTTTACAGTTTGTCGGTTTCAATTGTTGTTCAATCCTATAATAATTTCAGAGACCGTTTTATCAGATCTTCTACCGTTACATTAACACCATCTGCTTTGATAATCCTGTCGAGAACCGCCTCGGCGGAATTTTTGGGGAATCCCAAAGCAATTAAGGCAGATAACGCTTCCTGCCTGTTATTATTGTACGATGCGGAAATTTTAGGCGTTTTGCTCCATGTTGCCTTTGCCACCTTGTCTTTCAGTTCCACAATCACCCTTTGTGCCGTCTTCGCCCCGATGCCTTTTACAGACTGTATAGTCTTGGCATCCTCGGCAGCGATGGCGTTCAGAGCCTCGCCTACGCTCATAGAAGAGAGGATCAGCCGAGCCGTGTTGGGACCAATGCCGTTCACCGTC
>CAVIPZ010000093.1:0-7352 GCA_963644715.1 bacterium
TCCATAGTGTATGTTCAGTGTTTTTGAATTGTGTTAATCATAGAATTTCCATACGATGCCTAATTGGAGATTTTGCCCTTGCATCGGGTACGATGGAGTGGTCAGGTAATTGTATCCGATAAATCCTGCAAGCAGGTTTCCGCCTCTGACGAAAAAGGAGATTCTTTCAATTTTAAAGGTGAGGTTCAGGTCAAAATAGAAAAAATTGCCGGTTTTCGTGTCGTTCTGGCGGTAAAACTGATGGATGACGGGATTGTATCCGTCGGCATAATAGCGCGTATTGTACATCAGGTCGCCGCCGATTTCGATGTGCATGCGGTTTTTGAAGATGCGGAAACGTCCGGCTGCCTTGAGCTTTCCGGCAAACAGCGGCACGGCGATGGCGGCGTTCGTGGAGTGCTGCAGCGAGACGTTGGCCTCGATTGAAAAATGCTTGAAGTGCAGCGGAGCCAACAGGTTGAGCTGCACCACATTGACTGCCTTGTCGCTGAGTGCGGGCTTGAAACTGTCGTCTATGTAGAGGTATTGCCCCATCATAAAGTAGTTGAAACTCGCCTTACAGTCAAAGATGGTGTAGAATGCACTTAATTTCAGGTTGTTCTGTTTTTTCCAATGGTTCTCCCAATGGTTGTTGTTGCCGAAGTAGCAAGTGTAGAAATAGTCGGGCGCTACCCGGTAAAAGGCGGCTTCGAGGCCGATGTAGTGGCGTTGCTTGCGGTTGATGGCAAAGGTGGCGGCGGCATTGGCGATGGCGTCCAGATGGTTGTAGCCGAAGAATGCGTAGGAGATGCTGCCGTGAAGGTCCCAGAACTTGAAAAGCCGGATGCTGGTGCGCGCAAACAACGCCAAAGAGGTGCTGAAGAGCCGAGGCTCGTGCGCATTGACGAACTCCAGTCGTGCGCCCGCGGCAAAACGGAGAAAGTTGTTTCGGTCGCTGACGCTTGCGTAGGGCTCGTAGTTGGACCACTGCAAGGTGTTGATGACGTTGTAATACTGCAGCGTGTCGTGCGTGGTGTCTGTGTTGATGTAGTATTGGTTTTGGTAGAAGTCGTTGTTTAAGTTGTAGTCGTAAAAGACACTTTTGGCGTGTTTGAATTGGAAAGAGTGCGTAAACGTGCCGAAATAGTGGTCTTTCTTGTCGCGGATGCTTACGTATTGTTGGAACAGCACGTCGTGGGTATTGATGGCCGAGGTGGCGCGGTCAAACAGCACCTCAAAGCCGTTCAGCTTGTTGATGATGTTGGTGTCGCCTGCCCCGATGGCGGCAAAGTCGTATTGGTTTTTCAAGCCGCCGTTTTCCGAAAGCTTGCCGTGGTTCAGGATGTAGGAGAGCGAAAGGCCATACACTTTCTTCGGGGAGGTGTAGCGGAAGATGCCGTCCAATACCAGCATGTTTGATTCCTGATGGATGAAATAGCCGTCGTTGCCGTAGGCGAACATGTCAACGACTATGTCGCAGTTTCTGATTTTTTGTGCGTGGGTGGCGGTGAAATTGTGCTCCGATTCGAGCCCGTAGGTGTAGGCAAGCCTCGTGTAGGAGGTCTCTACATTGTAGAAATGAAGGTCCGACTGTTCTTTGAACAGAAGCGGGTAGGGGAAACGGATCATGGTGAAGCCCGGCTCTTTCTGGTAGTCGAAAACCATGTTCTTATGTGCTTGAGCGTTGATGCCTAAGGTCTGGTAAATATTCCGGGTTGAGAGCAGCGGGTTGAAATTGGCGTTGGCGAAAGTTGTGGTGTCAATCAGCCGGTAGGTGGCGGGGTAGAAGAAAGTTCCCGGCAGTTGCGTGCTATAGACGGGCATATAGGCGGGCGACAAGGCCATGGCCGAATCGATGGTGCGGTGCGTTGGACCGTTCTCTTGGGCATGCAGCATGCCGGCGGCAAAAAGGAATGCCGGCAGCAAGGACATTATGTATGTTTTTAATCTGCAAACCATTAGAACAAGACTGCGCTTTTTGTTGAAGCGTGCAAATATAGCATAAAAGTTGCAATCTACAGCCCGCTTGGTCAGCAGTTCCACGGCTGCCGCACGAAACAGACTTTTTGAATTTAGAACTTTGAGGCGTTGCACCTTTAAGTAAAACCAAAAAAGGAGAAACCGATCAACTGTTCGGTTTCTCCTTAGAGATTTCAGATGCAAGACACTTACGCGGGCTTCACTTCGCCGTACGAAGAGGCTGCAACCGTGGTGTCGATGCGTTTGATGAGGTTCTGCAGCGTTTCTCCGGGACCGAACTCTACAAAGTTGGATGCGCCGTCGGCAATCATGTTGCGCACGGTCTGTGTCCACAGCACTGGAGCGGTAAGTTGGCGCAACAGGTTGTCTTTAATGAGGTTAGGATCCGAGGAGGGACGCGCTGACACATTCTGGTAGATAGGGCAGGCTGGCACGTGAAACTCGCACTGATGGATGGCTTTGGCCAGTTCTTCCTGCGCGGGCTGCATCAACGGTGAGTGGAACGCTCCGCCCACGTTCAGCATCTTGACGTGCTTGGCGCCGGCTTCTTTCAGCAATTGCGTGGCTTTCTCCAGCCCTGGCAATGTGCCCGAGATCACCGTCTGCAACGGGCTGTTGAAATTGGCGGCCACAACGGTCTCGTCGGTAATGCTGTTGCACACTTTCTCAATGGTCTCCGCATCAAATTTCAGCACTACGGCCATTCCCGATGGTGCAATGCGGCAGGCCTCCTGCATGGCAACGGCGCGTTTTTCGACTAACCGCAAGGCATCGTCGAACGAGAGTGCCCTGTTGACGGCTAAGGCGGTGTACTCGCCTAACGAATGCCCGGCCACCATGTCAGGTTCAATGTCGTTGCCCCGGCAGAGGTAGGAGATGTAGGAGTGCAAGAACACGGCTGGCTGCGTGATGTCAGTCTTCTTGAGCTCCTCTTCCGTGCCGTCAAACATAACTTCAGACAAGGAGTAGCCTAAAATCTTGTCGGCGAGGGCGAAATGCTCCCGTGCAACAGGAAATTGGTCGTACAGCGCTTTGCCCATGCCCGAGAACTGCGCTCCTTGTCCAGGAAAAACGTAAGCGTTCTTCATACGTCAGGCCGTTTTGTTGAGGGTGTTCTCGAGGTATGTGATGGCGTCGCCTACGGTCTTGATTTTTTCAGCATCGGCTTCAGCAATGCTGATGCCGAAGTTGTTTTCCAACTCCATGATGATTTCTACCGTGTCAAGGGAGTCGGCGCCAAGGTCGTTCACAAAACTCTTGTCGGGCGTGATGGTGTCGGCATCGATGCTCAGTTTGTTGGCGATGATTTCTTTGGTCTTTTCTGCGATGTTTTCCATTTTTTTCTGTTTGAATATGAATTGATTGATGATTGATTGGCAGAACAGGTGCTGTTAGAGGCTTAAACCGCCGTCGCAGCAGATAACCTGTCCGCTGATGTATTGTGCCAGGTCGGAGGCGAGGAAAAGCGCGGTGCGGGCCACGTCAAGCGGTGTGCCGCCTCGGCGCAAGGGGATGTTCTGGATCCATGCCTCGCGCACTTTCTCGTCAAGTTTGCGTGTCATGTCGGTCTCGATGTAGCCCGGAGCCACGGCGTTGCAGCGGATGTTGCGCGACCCGATTTCTTTGGTCATCGATTTTGTGAAGCCGATGATGCCGGCCTTTGATGCCGAATAGTTGCTCTGTCCGGCATTCCCGTTGATGCCGACGATGGAACTGATGTTGATGATGGATCCGTTGCGCTGTTTCATCATGGCCGGCGTCAAGGCCTTGGTGTAATTATACACTGACTTGAGGTTGGTGTTGATGACGGCATCCCAGTCGCTCGGCGACATGCGCAGGAGCAGGCAGTCGCGGGTGATGCCGGCATTGTTGACCAGAATGTCGATAGTGCCGTATATTTTCAGCGCTTCTGTCACCACATTTGATGCATCCTCGAACGAGGTGGCGTCGGCGGCAAAGAAAGTGACTTTGGTGCCGTATTGCTTGAGTTCTTCGAGGGTGCTGCGGCTGCGTTCGTCGTCGCGGAGGTCAGTGAAGATGATGTTGGCGCCGTTTTGCGCAAAAAGGGTGGCGATGCACTTGCCGATGCCTTGTGCTGCACCGGTAATCAGCGCGGTTTTATGCTCTAAAAGATTCATAATAGTCGCTATTTTAGGATGTTATTTTGAAAATTGAAGTTTGTCGTTGTCAACCAGCACGAAAGTCAGATTCCCTTTGGTGCAGAGTTGGCCTTCGATGGTCATCGATGCTTCGATGAAGAACATCAGTCCGCGCCTTTGGGTGATTTTTGCCTTGATCTCCAGCAAGTCGCCAGGGCGGGCCTGTTTCTTGAACCGCACGTTGTCGAAGCCGCCGTAGAACGGCGTTCTGCCGATGAGTTCCTCTTTGATGAGGAGGCAGCACGACTGGGCCATGATTTCGCACAGGATTACGCCAGGAACCACGGGAAAGCCCGGAAAATGTCCCTGAAGGAAAAATTCGTCGCCGCGCACGCGGTAGGTGGCATATACGTATTCGCCTTCCAGATTGACCTCATCCACGAGCAGCATCGGTTCGCGATGGGGCAGATATTGTTTTATTTCTTCTCTGTTCATTGTCAATAGTTAAAAAAAATGTGTATTCCGGTTGATGAATGTGTTATTGTTCAAATTTGCGAAGCACCACGCAACTGTTCTGCCCGCCGAATCCGAAAGAGTTGGAGATGGCGATGTTGACATCGGCGCGGCGTGCCGTGTTGGGCACATAGTCGAGGTCACAGTCAGGGTCTGGCTCGTTGAGGTTGACGGTGGGCGGGATGATGCCGTTGTAGAGGGTAAGCGCTGTGGCGACAAGTTCTGCACCGCCGGCAGCGCCGAGCATGTGTCCGAGCATCGATTTGTTGGAGCTGATGGGCACTTTGTAGGCGTCGGTTGCGCCGAGGGATATTTTGATGGCTTGCGTCTCCGACTTGTCGTTCAGCGGCGTGCCGGTGCCGTGCGCATTGACGTACAGCGAGTCGCGGCTGCTGTCGTAGCCGGCCTCTTTCAGGGCCAGTTCCATGGCTCTGGCGGCGCATTTTCCGTCGGGACGCGGGGCGGTGTAGTGGTAGGCGTCGCAGGTGTTGCCGAAGCCGACAACCTCCGCATAAACCTTGGCGTGGCGCGCCATGGCATGTTCATACTCTTCAAGGATTACCACGCCGGAGCCTTCGCCGATGACGAAGCCTTGCCTGCGCTTGTCAAACGGAAGCGAGGCGCTTTGCGGATCGCTCTCACGGGTCAGCGCTTTGCAGTTGTAGAAACCGCCGATAGCAATCGGGGTGATGGCAGCTTCTGCGCCGCCGGCAATGATGGCGTCGGCATAGCCGTTGCGGATGCAGTGGAAAGCCTCGCCGATAGAGTGCGTGCCTGTAGCGCAGGCGGTGACGATAGGAAGACACGGCCCCTCCGCATGGTGTACAATGGCGATGTTGCCGGCCGCAATGTTGGATATCATCATAGGTATGAACAATGGCGAAACACGTCCCGGACCTTCGGCAAGCATTTTGGTGTGCTCGCTGTGGAACGTCTGGATGCCGCCCACGCCGGAGCCGAGGTAAACGCCCAGCCTTTCAGGTTCTATGGTCAGCTGGCTGTCTGTCATAGCCTGCTGTGCTGCGGCCAAGGCAAATTGCGCATAGCGGTCTGAACGGCGGGCAATGTCCTTCTGCACGCCATGGTCTTCGGCCTTGAAGTCTGTGACCTCGCCGCCGATCTTCACCGGCAGGTCGTCAGTGGGAATGCGCGTGATTTCGCGAATGCCGCAGACCCCGTTGGTCAGATTGTTCCAAAAAGACGGAAGGTCTTTTCCGACAGGGGATATGATGCCCATACCTGTAATTACTACTCTTCTCATTCTTCAGTATTTGAAAATTGTTATTGTAATTGTTGTTTTTTTCCGTTGGTTGTTATGCACGCTGCATGACGCATGCACCCGACACGAAACCCGCCCCGAAAGCGCTCAGCACGAGGATGTCGCCAGTCTTGACTTTCCCGTTTTTGTACAACTCGTCAATGAGGATGGGAATGCTGGCCGACGATGTGTTGCCGTAACGGTCGAGGTTGAGGGGGAACTGCCCGTTCTCCGCCCCGATGTTGTGCTTTATCGACTCTATGATGCGGGCATTGGCCTGATGCAGCAGAAACCAGTTCACGTCTTTTACGTCAACATGGGCTTCGTCGAGCACGACCTGCACGTCTTTGGTAGAGGCCTTGACCGCCATCTTGAACACGTCGCGGCCTTTCATCACCAGCGGGTTGTAGGCTTCCGTGTCCTCGTCGTAAGGGGTTTTCTCCATTTTGCGGCGATAGTAGAGCACATCGTATTTCGAGGTGGTGGTGAGCCTGATCGACTTCAGTTCGCTGCCGTGGGTAAGCACTACCGCGCCTGCACCGTCGCCGAACAGCACGGAGGTGTCGCGTTCGTGCCAATTGCAGAATTTGGTTGGCTCTTCGGCACACACAATCAGAATGCGGTCGGCTTTCTTGGTCTGGAGAAACGATTCAGCAATCTCCAGCGCGTAGATGAAGCCCGCACAAGCCCCGTTCAAGTCGATGCAGGGACATGTGGCGTCAATCTCGCCTTGCACGATGCAACTCATGGCCGGAGTGATGAAGTTGTTGGCCACGTTGGAGCAAATGATGAAGTCAAGATCCGAAGGCTCTATGCCCGCATCGGCAATGGCCGACTTGCACGACTTCACGGCAAGGTCAATCAGGTTCTCGTTTGATATCATGCGCCTCTCGTGGATGCCCGTGCGTGTGGTAATCCATTCGTCGTTGGTATCCAGAATCTGCGAAAGCATATCGTTGCTGATGACTTTCTGCGGCAAGGCGCTTCCTGTTCCTATAATTTTCATATATCGTTTTTATTTAGCGTGCAAAACAACAAAATATTTTTTGGCGTGCAAAACAACAAATAATAGTTTTTTCAAGCGTTTGAAAGTGATTGATAATCATAATAATGTGGCGGACGTTTCTTATGGTTGGCGAAATTGCGGATAGTTGGCAGGCAATTCGGATTGCATTTCCCACCTCTTTTTTTGTATTTTTGCCACCCGAATATTGAAGCAGAAAGACAGAGATGAAGACCCCTGAATTCTTGACGAACAAAAAAAGGATAATTCAGTTTATCTGTGCTGTCGCCGTCTTTTCCACTCTGTTCATTCTTATATATAAACCTATCGGGGTCATGAGGTTCTTCTCTTTCCCTGATTCCCGACTGTCGCTGATGTCTTATACCGCTGTGGTCGTGGCCATCGGTTTCGTTATCCTGATAGCAAGCCGTTTTCTGCTTTACCGCGTGCTGCGCCGCCGCCATGTGGACCTTGACTACCTGATATTGTGGTTAATAGCAGAGATTTTCTTCCTTTCTCT
>CAVIPZ010000094.1:0-7347 GCA_963644715.1 bacterium
GGATAGGGGGACTCGAACCCCCACGGCTCACACCACCAGATCCTAAGTCTGGCGCGGCTACCAATTACGCCATATCCGCTTCCGAATTTGAGGGCGCAAAAATACAAAAAAAGCCGTGCCGCCCCAATGCCCTGTTGCTCCTTGAACGGCTGCCGCACGAAACAGAGTTTAGAATGTAGAGGTGTTACGAATGTTGCCCTCCTCAATTCCTAATTCCTAATTCCTAATTCAATAATTGTTACGTCATCCCAAGGCTCGTGCGTGGGACAAAAAGAGTCATAAGTCTTAATTTTCAGTTTATTGCAAACCTTTTGGAAAGGCTGCTTCCGTCGGGGAGTGTCACGTTCAGGATATATACCCCTTTAGAGAGAGACGACACTTTCAAGCGGTTGCGCCCGGCCGTTAAGGTTATCCGCTTTACAGTCTTTCCGCTCGTGTCGTAAATGGTGGCGTGCAATGATGTTTCAACATTATCAAGGCTTACGTCCAAAAAGTCGGATGCCGGATTTGGCGTAAGGTGCAGTTCTACGCTTCTGTCACGCTCCGTAATGCCGGCGGCAGGGTCACCTACCGCCAAGACGTATTGCCCTGACCGCAGCATATCGGCCTTAAGATAGCCCGAATATGACGAGCCGCCACGCTCGGCTGGCATGATCTGCCACGGGTCGGCAGGCGTTAGACGATAGAGCAACTTCAGATTCTCGGGCGTATAGCCGCCGTCAAAAAGCCCTTGGTCAGGCTGATACGCATTGCCCCGCATAAATTTAAACTGCAGTGACCCTGCCGGTATGGTGTTCACATCCTGCCGATATGCCATGTTGATGTTCCAATAATGGTTGTTTGACATCTTGTCGATGCCGTCAGGCAACTGCTGTAGGCAGTCGGGTTCTGCCATGTTGTGCTCTACACGCACCAGCACCGTATCCATAAAATTGTCAAGTTGCACCGTACAGTACGCATTTCCCAACGTGCGCCGTTCGCCCGACACCAACGTTTCGGTATAGTCGATAGTGGCATCTGCCATCTTTTCGTAATAGTCCACCATGGCAAACACAGGCACAAAGGGCACGTTCACTTCTACGGTCCCTGTTTCGCCGGAGAACATGACGTTTTCGGCAGTGAAGAGCTCGCGCCATTGCGACACGAATGTCAAATCCAACTTGTTGCCGGCTGCATAATGCGTGGCGCCGCAGCGTTTCTGCCGCAAATGGACACGATAGTTGTCACCACCCGTAGGGACAACAGAATCGACGGAAAAATGGAGAAAGCCGGGCTGGTGTACCCAACCTTGGTAAAAGTCTTCCAAGTCCATTCCGCTGTTCTGGGCGAGGCATTGAAAAAACTGTTGGGTTGTAACGTTCTGAAACGCATGTTGGTTGAGCAGTGCCTTGCAACTGTTGAAGAAGAGCGAGTCGCCCATATAGTGCCGCAAGGTGTGAACAATCAGCGCGCCTTTCTGGTAGGAGTGCGTACCGTAAGTCACCTCCTGCGGGATATTGTCAAGTGCATAATGTCCCCCATCATCCTTTACGATGTTTTTCAAGGTGGAATGGTGAACATCGCGGATATAGTCGCGGTAGGCCTCCGTACCGTAAAGCGCCTCTTTTGTCAGTGCTTCGGAATAAGAAGCGAAGCCCTCGTTGAGCCACATCTCCTCGGCGCGGCTGCAGGTTATCAGGTCGCCGAACCAGAGGTGGAAAAGTTCGTGGGCATAGAGCGTTTCGTTGGCGGTGGTGCCGTCAATGGCGACATTAGGATAGGCTATGTTGGTGGCGTGTTCCATGGCTCCGCTCGTGAAGTTGACGGCCACATAACCCACTCTTGGCCATCGGTACGGCCCAAACCTTGTCTCGTAAGCGCGCAGCACCTCTTTGAGATGCACAAACGAGCCAGGCACATTGCCTATCGTGCCGGGCTGCGCATAGATGTTGATCGGGATGACCGCCTGCATGCCCTGAAAGGTGTCTTGATAGAGACGGTACGGTCCCACGGCCACGGAGGCAAGATAGGTGGGGACAGGTTGTTCTAACTGCCACGTCCACAGGCGACTGCCATCGGCATTGGCGGCAGAGTCGGCAAGCATGCCGCCGCACACCGCCATCTTGCCCGCCTCAGTACGTATGTGCATAGTATAAGTTGACTTGTCGGTGAACACATCGAGGCACGGAAACCAACACCGCCCGAAATTGTGCGGCTGACTGGCGAATGCCACACCCATATTGTAGCAATAGTCGCCCGAATAGTAAAAGCCGCCCCATCTGCTGTCATGCTCGGGCGTGCCGTGGTAATAAACCCTGACGACCGTAGTGTCTCCGAAGTGCGTAGCAAAAGGAACGTCCAGTTTGTGCCCACAGCGGCTGAACGCGACCGGTTGCCCCGTGACCTTCACGGAATCAACGGTCAATCCTTGCAAGTCGAGGGTGAACGTGCCGAGGCTGTCTGCTTCTGTCACGAGCGTGAGGTCGGCATACCCGCCAATGGTATGGTGCTCAAAGTCGGTCATGTCGAGAGAGAGTTCGTAGTGCGCAACATGCAGCGAGTCGCTGATGTTTTGCGCCGCAACATCCGCGGCAATAGAGACAAGGGCTGCAAAGAGGACAGCCGGCACAAAAAGAGGGATGATTTTTTTCATATAGCAGTAAAAGATAGCGTGTCCATATTCTGTTTGCAAAAAACTCCAAACCAAGCCAGACGGCAGCCGAGTTTGATTGCGGTTGCAAAACTATAAAAAAAGCGGCAGCCGCACGGCAGCAGTGCCAACGCTATTAATGTTGTCGAATACGCATTTTTGAATGATCAAGAAACAAGATAAGACTGTATCTTTGCCGCCAAAATCACAAGAATGTCTATCTATACGATTTGCAGTCAACAATAATTATGAGAAAACTCAACAAAATCGCCGTTTTGACGTTCATTTTCATCGCCGGCGGCATATCTACGACCAAAGCACAACACAACATGGATGCATTGAACAAAAAACAGCAAAACTTGGCGGCAGTTGCCGCTTTTGAAGCCAAAGGCGACATAGAAAGGCTGAAGGTCGCCCTGTCTGATGCCCTCAACGACGGACTGACCATCAACGAACTGAAAGAAGA
Organism: bacterium; assembly: GCA_963644715.1. Taxonomy (GTDB): domain Bacteria; phylum Bacteroidota; class Bacteroidia; order Bacteroidales; family WCHB1-69; genus F23-D06. Next base: position 3,096 of record CAVIPZ010000094.1, read on the forward strand.
ACTCTCGCACCTTTATGCCTACACGGGGTTTCCGCGGAGTCTGAACGGTCTCGCCGCTCTGCAAGCGGTAGTCGAGGCACGGCAAGCGCAAGGTATCCACGACGAGCAGGGACGCGATGCGACACCGCTCGCGCCAGACTACAACGCCTTGGCGCAAGGTACGGCAGTGCAGACTAAACTTGTGGGCGGAACACCTTTTACCTACGCTTTTGCTCCCGCAACAGACTATTACCTGAAAGCGCACCTCTTCGGCGACATCTTCGCCCGGGACATCTTGACCTTTGCAGAGCGCGAAATCATCACTGTAAGTGCACTCTCTTCGATGCCCGGCGTGGAGCCGCAGCTGAAGTCGCACATTGCAGGTGCCCGGAATATGGGCGTCAGCGATGCTCAATTGCATGCCGTCATAGCGGTGCTGGCCGAAAAGGTTGGTGCGCCCGAGTCATACCGTGCCGCCAAAGCCATAGCAGAAGTGTTGGGCGAGCCGTTTGACGAGGGCAAGCCTTTGGAGCAGATGATGTTTCCGCAAGGGGACTTGAATACGGCATACGCCCAGTATTTCATCGGCAACAGTTACCTCGCCCCGTTGCTTTCGGAGGGGTTGCCCATGTCGAACGTAACCTTTGAACCGCGATGCCGCAACAACTGGCATGTCCACCACAAAGGCGGGCAGATTCTGATTTGCGTTGGCGGCGAGGGATGGTATCAAGAATGGGGGAAGCCGGCACGCAAGCTTTGCCCTGGCGATGTCGTGAACATCCCCGCAGAGGTAAAACATTGGCACGGTGCAACCGCCGACTCGTGGTTTCAGCACATCGCCATTGCAGTGCCTGCCGACAACGCCACCACTGACTGGCTTGAACCGGTGACGGACGAAGCATACGACAAGTTGAAATAAGGAATTCCGATTGCTGACATTGCATTTCCTCATCCCTTTAACACCATACTGCTATGAACATTCTATCTGTCATCAATGCCGTCAAGCCTACAGAGGTCATACTGAACAACAGTTCTGCCGACATTACAGACCTTTGCATCGACAGCCGGAAACTGCGCAATCCGCAAGGCACGCTCTTCTTTGCCATCGAAACCTACAAGAACGACGGCCGCCGCTATATTCCGGAACTGATCCGCAACGGTGTCCGCAATTTCATCTTGTCCGGTCCTCTTGCACTTGACCATTTGGAGTCCATTGGCACAAACATGCGTAACGGATGCAACTTCATCCAGGTTTCCAATGTTTATAAGGCCATCAATGATGTGACCTCTGCGCACCGCCGCCAATACCAGTATCCCGTTGTCGGGGTTGCCGGCAGCAACGGCAAAACAATCGTGAAAGAGTGGCTCGCCATGGTGCTTGACGAGGACTTCAACATTGTGAGAAGTCCTGACAGTTACAATTCGCAACTTGGCGTGCCGCTCTCCGTATGGCTGATGTCGGCGGACAATGACCTCGCCATCTTCGAAGCCGGCATTTCACAACCTGGCGAGATGGCGCGTCTTGCCGCTACTATCCGCGCCGACATCGGCATCCTGACGAACATAGGAATGGCGCATGCCCAGTTTTTCGGCAGCACTAAAGAAAAAACGATTGAGAAACTCGAACTTTTCAAGTACGCCCACGCACTGGTTTACCGCGACAACAACGCCGAACTGAACGAAATACTGCAACAGCCAGGATACGACCACTTGCAGAAAGTGTCGTGGGGCAGTTGCCATGCCGCCTACCCTGTTGTGCAACATACTGAAGAAAACGGAACCGCTTTAGACCTCAACGGCTTCACTTATCATATTCCCTTTATAGATGCCGCCTCTGTTGAAGATGCGGCGCATGTCATCGTGGCCGCACTTTACTTAGGGCTTCCGCCACAACGCATTGAAGAGCGACTTCACAATCTCTCCGCCATCAGTATGCGTATGGAAATTCTGGAAGGCATCAACCATTCGGTGGTCGTCAACGACACCTACAGCCTTGACTTCAACGCCTTGAGCGCGGCACTCAGCTTTATGGACACACAGACGCAACTGGCTAAAAAAACCGTAATCATCTCCGACTTCGAGCAGGCTTCGGTTGACTACGGGCAACTTGACAAACTTCTGGAAACACATCATATAAACCGGCTGATTGCAGTAGGTCCCAACTTCTCTCAACACCAAAAGAGTCTCACTTGTCCTGAATGTCTCTATTTCGACACTACGGAGACCTTGCTCGAAGAGATGCCCCGTTTTTCCTACGAAACCGTGTTGATAAAGGGAGCCCGCAACTTCCATTTTGAGCGGGTGGTCAACAAACTGCAGAAAAAAACCCACCTCACCATCCTCAACGTCAGCCTTCCGGCACTCGCCCACAATCTTGAATACCACCGCTCGCTGCTGGATGCCGGCACCAAAATGGTGGCTATGGTCAAGGCTTCATCGTATGGCCTTGGCGATGTGGAACTTGTAAACGAACTGATACACCACCATATTGACTATCTTGCTGTGGCCTACACGGATGAGGGCGTCAGACTCCGGCGCCGGCATGTGCATACGCCCATCATAGTGTTAGGGGCTGAAGCCCACAGCTTTGACATGATGGTGCGCGAAAATCTCGAACCCGAGATATTCAACTTCTATTATCTGCACGAGTTGGAGAAAGTGCTGAAAAAATATCCGCAAATCAAGGCTTTCAACATCCACATCAAGTTAGACACCGGCATGCACCGTTTGGGTTTTGACGAGCAGGATCTGCCAGAACTTATCCGCATCATCCAGCAAAACAAGCAATTGCATATAGCCTCCGTATTCTCGCATTTGGCGGCGGCTGAAGACCCTGCCGAAGATGCCTATACGCATCATCAGATTGAATTGTTTAAACGTATATCTGAACGCCTTTGCCAGGCATTTGACTACAAGATATTGCGTCACATTCTCAACAGCGCCGGCATTTGCCGCTTCCGTGAAGCGCAGTTCGACATGGTGCGGCTTGGCATCAGTCTGTATGGCTGCAGCGAACTCAAAGAGGTGGCGGCGCACCTCCACAATGTTGCCACGCTCAAGACTGTCATCACGCAGGTCAAGACTATACCTGCGGGTGAAACCATCGGATACAACCGGAGCTATGTGCTGCAACGCGACTCGTCAGTAGCCATCATCCCCATAGGCTATGCCGACGGCTATCCGCGCGAACTGGGCAACGGAAAAGGCACCGTCATTGTACAGAGCCATAAAGTGCCCGTAATCGGGAAGATATGTATGGACATGTGCATGCTGGATGTGACAGGACTCAATGTCCACGAGGGCGATGAAGTGATTGTTTATGGCGAGGGCAACAGCGTTTCGGATATGGCAGAGGCGGCAGGACTAATCAGTTACGAACTGCTCACCCGCATCTCAAGGCGTGTGCCGCGCGTCTATGTCAATGAATGATGCCGACATGCGGCCTGCAAACGGGATTGTTTCTTTTAAGATTTTTCGGTAAAAACAGAAACACTATAAATCTTCATGTTCCCTTTTCTTTTATATCTTTGCGCCGTTAATCTTAAAACCTGATTCTATGAGAACCTTAAAAATCATCAAAACCGAATACCGCCGTACCGGATACGACGAGGCTGATATCGAAAAGAAAGAATATGTTGAACTTATTGCCTGCTACGACGAGCGAGACAACCTTGTCAAAGAAGAACGTTTTGACCCTGACGGGGAAACCAACACGCTCACGATCAATCAATACGACACACAAGAAAGACTCGTTGCCACAGAGCAGTTTGACGGAGAGCATGTGCTGCTGCAGAAGATTGTGAACAAGTACGACGAGCAAGGTCTGCTGGCAGAACAAGGCAACTATTTCGGGGAAGACAGTACCGAGTACATAACCAAATACATCCACGACCCGTCCGGCAACGTGGTGCGCACCGAAATGTACGACCAAGGGAAACTTGACTACATCGAGAAACAGATGGAGTACAACGGCAAACTCTTGACGCACGAAATCGAGAATGACGAATATGGCAACAAAATGTACGAGCACCATTACGAATACAACGGAAAAGGGCTGCTTGCCAAGCACATTCGCGACGAAATACAAAATCACGACCGTCGCACCTACGAATACACCTACGACGACAAAGGCAACCGCATAAAAGAACTGGTTTACGACTACAACAACACCCTGATTTCCAAAACATGCCGCACCTACAACAATGACGGGCTTCTCATTGAGACGGAAGAGGAAGACCTCGACAACTACCGCCGGATATCGATGGAATACGAA